>JBEIQU010000191.1:0-3982 GCA_040376355.1 Prochloraceae cyanobacterium
CTCTCCTTGAGCTTGTCCTTGGTTTCCTCCCAGATGGCCGCCTTGCGCAGGGAGCGCTCCACCAGCTCATCCATGTCGCCGCGGTAGCCGTTAATCCGGGCCCCGAAGGCGATGTTTTCGTAGATGCTCTTAGGGAAGGGATTGGGTTTCTGGAACACCATGCCGATGCGGCGGCGCACCTCCACCGGATCCACATCGCGGGCGTAGAGGTCCTGCCCATCAAAGATCACGCGGCCCTTGAGGCTGCAGCCCTCGATCAGGTCGTTCATGCGGTTGAGGGCCCGCAGCACCGTGCTCTTGCCGCAGCCGGAGGGGCCGATGAAGGCGGTGATCTGGCCGCGGGGGATCTCCATGTACACCCCCCGCACGGCTTCGCTGCCGCTGTAGCTGATGCCCACGTTCTCGAGCGCCAGGCAAGGGTTGGAGTGCTGCGGGGAAGCCAAGGGGGGCCGGGTCGGGGGTCAGGGAAGGGCCATCGGCCCAGGGCTGCTCAGGACTGGGACCAATGTCCTAGGCCGCGGGCCAGCAGGTTGGCCAGCAGGATCATCACCACCAGCACAAACGAAGCAGCCCAGGCCAGGGAGATCTGGGCTTCGTAGGGCATGATCGCGAAGTTGTAGATCAACACCGACATCGTGGCGATGGGGTTGAACACCCCATCGGGCCAGAACGGTGAGAACAGGGCTGTGAAGATCAGCGGGGCCGTTTCACCGGCGGCTCGGGCGATGCCCAGCACCGCACCGGTGGCGATAGGGGCCACTGCCGCCGGGAGGGTGACCCGCAGGATCGTGACCGCCTGGGAGGCACCAATCCCCTGGGCGGCCCAGCGCAGCTCATCGGGCACCAACTTCAGGGCTTCTTCGGTGGTTTTGATCACGGTGGGCAGCATCAAGACCGCCAGGGCGATGCCGCCGGCCATGGCGCTATAGCTCTGATCAAAAAACACCCGCGTGCTCACGATCAAGCCATAGACGAACACGCCGCAGATGATCGACGGCACCCCCGCTAGCACGTTGGTGCCAAAGCGCACGAATCGGGCAAAGCCTCCACCGGCGGCTAGTTCAGCCAGGTAGACCCCGGCTCCGATCCCCACCGGGATGGCGATCAAGCTGGCGATCAACGTCACCAGCACCGTCCCCACGATGGCGTTGCCGATCCCGCCACCATCGAGACCCGGGGGCGGCGGCAGTTGCGACAGCAGCTGCAGGCTGATCAGGGAACCACCCTTGAACAGCACATAGGCCAGCACCAACACCAGGGGCAACACCGCGATGCCGGTGAACAGGGCCGCCAGGGTGGTGAACAGCTGGTTGAAGCGGTTGCGGGCTAGGCCATTGCGGTAACTGAGCGAGCCCCGTTGGAAGCGCGTCGTGGTCATCACACCTTCAAACTCAACCGGCGTACCACCTGCTGGGCCATCAGGTTGACCACAAGGGTGAGCACCATCAACACCAGGGCGGCGTACATCAACGCAGACACCTGCAACCCATCGGCCTCACCGAATTGGTTGGCCAGCATGGAGGAGATGGTGTTGCCGGGGGCCAGCAGGCTCCAGGTGAAGTTGGTGGAATTGCCGATGATCATCGTGACGGCCATGGTTTCGCCCATGGCCCGGCCCAGGGCCAACATCACGCCACCGGTGATGCCTGAGAGTCCAGCGGGCAGGATCACCTGCAGGATGGCCCCCCAGCGGGTGGCTCCGATGCCATAGGCCGCCTGCCGCAGGCTCAGTGGCACCTGCTGCAGCGAGTCCCTGGAGATGGCCGTGATGATCGGCAGGATCATCACCACCAGAATCAACACGGCCGGTGCAATGCCAGGGCCCTGGGGTTCCGTCGAGAAGAACGGCAGCCAACCCAGGAATCGGTGCAGGTCCACCAACAGCGGCCGCAGAAACGGTTCCATCACAAAGATGGCCCACAGCCCCAGTACCACAGAAGGGATGGCGGCCAGCAGCTCCACCATCAGCCCGAGCACCTGGCGGATCCGCAGGGGGATGAAGGATTCCGTCAGGAAGATGGCGGTTCCAACCCCCAGGGGGACCGCGATCAACAGGGCCAGCAGCGACGTGATCAGGGTTCCGTAGATGGCCGTGAACGCGCCGTACTGCCCCCCCACCGGATCCCAGTTGGAGGTGCTGAGAAAGGAGAGGCCGAAGCTGGTGATCGCCTCACGGGCTCCACCCACCACGGTGAGCAGGATCCCCAGCAACAGAAGCCCCACTACGGCGGCCAGGGCGACCACGGCCCGCTGGAAGCCGAGGTCGAGCCAGCGCTCACGTAGGGGACGCCGGCGCAGGGCGAACAGATCAGGCCGGGAGCCCGGTGCCATGGGGTTCTTTACCTGAACCAAACTTATCCCTCTGACCCAGGCCCGTTAGCTTTGGGGCTCTAGAACCCAGTCCCCGGGGGCACGGACAGGCAGTTGGCACGGATCGTTGGCATCGACCTGGGCACCACCAACTCTGTGGTGGCTGTGCTGGAGGGTGGCCGCCCCCAGGTGATCGCCAGTGCGGAGGGCGGACGGACCACCCCCTCGGTGGTGGGCTTTAGCAAGGACCAGGAACTGCTGGTGGGCCAGCTGGCCAGGCGCCAGTTGGTGCTCAATCCACGCAACACCTTCGCCAACCTCAAGCGCTTCGTTGGCCGCCAGTGGGACGAACTGGAGGACAGCAGCCTGTCGGTGCCGTACACCGTGCGGGCCAACGACCAGGGCAATGTGCGGGTCGTTTGCCCTGCCACGGAACGGGAGTATGCCCCCGAGGAATTGGTGGCGTCGATCCTGCGCAAGCTGGTGGATGACGCCAGCACCTATCTCGGGGAACCGGTTGAAGCGGCGGTGATCACCGTGCCCGCCTACTTCAACGACGCCCAACGTCAGGCCACCCGTGATGCGGGTCGGCTGGCTGGTCTCAGCGTGGAACGCATCCTCAACGAACCCACGGCGGCAGCCCTGGCCTACGGCTTTGACCGCAGCACCGTGAAACGGGTGTTGGTGTTCGACCTGGGTGGGGGCACCTTCGACGTATCCATCCTGCGGATTGCCCAGGGCGTCTTCGACGTCAAGGCCACCAGCGGTGATACCCAGCTGGGCGGTAATGACTGGGATCGGCGGATTGTTGACTGGCTCGCCGACAGCTTCCAGTCGGAACACAGCATCGACCTGCGCCGCGACCGCCAGGCTTTGCAGCGCCTGACGGAAGCCGCAGAGAAAGCCAAGATCGAACTCAGCGGGGTGCAGAGCACGCCCATCTCGCTGCCCTTCATCGCCACCGGTCCGGACGGCCCGCTGCACATCGAAACCACGCTGGAGCGCAGCGTGTTCGAGGGGCTCTGTCCCGATCTGCTCGATCGGCTGTTGCGGCCGGTGCAGCGGGCCTTGCGCGACTCCGGACTCGCGGCGGAAGACATCGACGATGTGGTGTTGGTGGGCGGCTCCACCCGCATGCCGATGGTGCAACAGATGGTGCGCACCCTGATTCCCTTGGAGCCGTGCCAATCGGTCAACCCCGATGAAGTGGTGGCCATCGGCGCTGCGGTGCAGGCCGGCATCCTCACCGGTGAGTTGCGCGATTTGATGCTCAACGATGTCACCCCCCTGTCGCTCGGATTGGAAACCATCGGTGGGGTGATGAAGGTGCTGATTCCACGCAACACCCCAATCCCGGTGCGCAAGAGCGATGTGTTCAGCACCTCGGAACCCAACCAAAGCTCCGTGGAGGTGCATGTGCTCCAGGGCGAACGCCAGATGGCGGAAGGCAATAAGAGCCTGGGGCGCTTCCGGTTGTCCGGCATTCCCCCCGCCCCGCGCGGGGTGCCCCAGGTGCAGGTGTCGTTCGACATCGATGCCAACGGCTTGCTGCAGGTGTCCGCCACGGACCGCACCACCGGACGTCAGCAGAGCGTCAGCATTCAGGGGGGATCCAACCTCAGCGAGGAGGAGATCAAACAGCTGATTGCCGAGGCCGAGCTGAAGGCCACAG
>JBEIQU010000104.1:0-5981 GCA_040376355.1 Prochloraceae cyanobacterium
TAGGTGCGCGCCAGGCGGCTGGCCACCTTGGTGCAGAACAGCGGTGCCACGGCGATGCCCAGCCCCTCCCCCAGGGCGGCCACATCGAAGCGGGCGAAATGGAACACCTTTTCAACCGCTGCGGCCTCCATCAGCTGCCGCAGCAGCGGTGCCTCCGTTTGGCCGCGGTGGATCCGGATGCAGCAGACGTTGTCATCGGCGTCACTGATCTGCACCAGGCAGAGGCGGTCACGGCCGTGCACCAGCCCCATGGCTTCGGTATCCACCGCCAGGGCCTTGGCCTGCCCCAGCAGGGCATGCCATTCCGCGTTGAGGTCGTGATCGAGCACCGCAAACCGGGCCGGGCTGGAGCCGGCGGCCGGGGCGTTCAAGGGGCCGACGCTGGAGAGGGCAGTGCTCAAGGGAGTGGAGATGGCTGCTGCCATCGTCGCGGACCGCGCCGCGCCGGGAAGCAAAACCCAAGAATCGCCGTTCGCTGTTGGTGCTCAGCTTGAGACGGAGCTAGCAGGTGGATAGCGCTCCGCCCCTGCGATGTCCGCCCGAGAGATCTCCGCCCGCCGTCTGCCGTTCCCCTCAGGGCTGGGGGGGATTCGCGCCTTCTTTGAGCAGCCGCCGATTCAGCACCTGGGCCTGGAGCTGGCGGTGTGCTGGATCCTCGAGAGCCTGCTCCAGCAGGACAGCTATCCCACCGCCTTGATGCATGGCCTCAGCGAGGCGCACCCCAAGCTGCGCCTTTCGGAGACCGTGTTGCAGCAGGCCTTGAGTTTCCTCGACCAGGACGGCGCCATCAGCAGCTATTCCCAGCGTTGCCCCAGCCGCGGGCGCCCGCGCCGCATGTTGCATCTGCTCGATGACCACCGTGATGCTGCCCTCCAGCTGATGGACCCATGGCACCACTGGCTCGAGGAGAATGAGCACGAGCTGCACAGCGGACGACATGCCAAGGGCCCTGGGTTCGACCCTGTTGCTCACCCTGTTGCTGGCCATCGGCCTGGTGTTCTTCCTGCGGGCTGCCAGTAAGGACCGCACCACCGTGGTGGAGGTGCGCTCCTCCAAGCCTCCCCTGGTGGTGCTGCCGGCCCTCACCGAATGGCTGCAACAGCGGGGCTGGCGCCAGGAGGCCACCAACCCCGACCGCCGGTTGTTGCGGTTCAGCGGCCAGGTGGAGGCCTCGGGCCTGCTGGCGGTGCTGCTGTCGCTGCTGGGGGGCGTGGGCGCTGGTTGCCTGGGTCTGGTGTTGCGGCAGTTGCTGCCGGCCCTGGGCTGGTGGCCGTTGCTCCTGGTGGGCCTGGGCCCCCTGGCGGGCTGGATCTATCGGCGCCGTGCCGCGCGCCCGGAAATCGTGGAGCTGCGTCTGATCAGCCACGACGAGGCCACCGGCAGCGCCCTGCAGCTGCGGGCCCACCGCGACGAGCTCATTGCCCTGGAGTTGGAGCTGGGCCCCAGCCTGGGGCTGTTCAGCGATGGCGAGCTGCTGCAGTCGCCGATCTGAGCCAAACTGGCGCGATCAGCTCTCTGCCCTGTGATGGCCAGTCCCCGTGGGCTCCGCCGCAGCGCCCTGTTCACGGGCCTGCTGCTGCTGTGCCTGGGGCTGGCGGCGGCAGCCCAGGCCCCAGCCCCAGGCAGCCGCGATCCCCTCACCGGCGTGCGCAGCCGCCTCGGCCGGGATTGGGTGGGCCAGCGGCAGGAGCCCGCTGATCTGCCGATCCTGGTGCTGGCGGGCCATGCCGATTCCCAGGGCATCGCCGGCGCCGGCACCGGTGGGGCGGCCGTGGATCTACAGGGCGCCCGGCCCATGCAGCCAGGGATTCGCGATGAGCTCTATTGGAACCTTGCGGTGGCCCGCCGGGTGGTGGAGCTGGGTCTGCAACGGGGCCTGAACATCCGCTTCTACGACCCTCCCCAGCGCACCATTCACAACGGCAATGACCCCCGCACCAACTGGAGCATGGGCAAGGCCCATGCCGCAGCCGGGGGCTATGCCTTCGAGATCCACTTCGATGCCTATGGGCCCGATGGGGTGGGCTCGGGGGTGATCCCGGCGCTGCACCGCCCGTTCAGCCGCCTTGATGAAAGCCTGGCCCTGGCCTTCGGCGGCTATCCCCAGCAGTTCCGCGGCGGCCTGGGGGGGCCGCGCCGCGGCATCACGCTGCTGGAGATCGGCAAGCTGGAGCATCCCCTCGAGCCGGCCCTGCGCAACCCCAGCTCCCGAGACCCGGCCTTGGCGGCCATCGCCGAGCGGGTGGTGGTGGCCCTGGAGCAGGGGCTGGGGCGCGCCCCAGGTGGGGTGGCCTCAGTTGATGGCCGCGTGGGGCTGGCAGCGGGCGACCAGTGAGTCGTCCTCCAGCCAGTTCTGGGGCCGGGTGAACAGATCGGTGAGCAGGGCCTCGCGGCTGCCGGCCTCGGGCTGGTACCCGTATTCCCAGCGCACCAGCGGCGGCAGCGACATCAGGATCGATTCGGTGCGGCCGTTGGTCTGCAGCCCGAAGATCGTGCCGCGGTCAAACACCAGGTTGAACTCCACGTAGCGGCCGCGGCGATACAGCTGGAATTGGCGCTCTCGATCGCCATAGGGGGTGTTGTGGCGCCGCTCGGCAATCGGCACGTAGCTGGGCAGAAAGGCATTGCCGCAGGCGCTGGCCAGCTGGAACAGCTGCTCCCAGCTCTGGGGCTGGTGGCCCACCCGTTCACCGGCGGCGGCGGCGGGGCCGGCGGGGTCCTGCCCCTTGTAGAGCACGCCGCGGGGGTCCTGGTAGTCGTAGAAAATCCCCCCCACGCCGCGGGTTTCGCTGCGGTGCTTGAGGAAGAAATATTCGTCGCACCAGGGCTTGAACACCTGGTAGTAGGCGGGGTTGACGCTGTCGCAGGCCCCTTTGAGGGTGCGGTGGAAGTGCTTGGCGTCCTCCAGGAAGGGGTAATAGGGGGTGAGATCGGCGCCGCCGCCGAACCACCACACCGGCCCCGCCTCGAAATAGCGGTAGTTGAGGTGAACGGTGGGGATGTAGGGGTTGCGCGGGTGCAGCACCATCGAGGTGCCGGTGGCAAACCACTGGTGCCCCTTGGCCTCGGGGCGCTGGCTCAGGATTGAGGGGGGCAGCTCGGAGCCTTGCACCTCGGAGAAATTCACGCCGCCCTGCTCGAACACGCGGCCGCCCTTCATCACCCGTGAGCGGCCGCCGCCCCCCTCCGGCCGCTCCCAGCTCTCCTGCTCAAACCGCCCGGTGCCGTCCAGTTGCTCCAGGCCGGCGCAGATCGAATCCTGCAGGCCCATCAGCAGGGCCTTGGCCCGCTGCCGCGAGTCGGCCGGGGGCGCCTCCAGGGCCGGTGCCCCGCTGCTCCCGCCCTGGGCAGTGCCCGTCAGCTGGGCTTTGGTTCGGGACAGCAGGCCCTTCAACATCGGCGGTTCAGCCCGCTGGGGGCCATGGCAACCCCCTCACCTTTTCAGCCCGAGCGGCTTGGGCACAAGAGGCCGAGAGAGTTCGTGATCCCGCCGCCGTTGCGGCGCAGTGCGCCAGCCCCTTGGAAGAGCGCTTTTAGGATCCGGGCAACGCCGCACCCATCGATGGCCAGCCCAGACCAGGCCCTCAACCAGGCCCTTGCGGCCCTTGAGCCGCTCCAGGATGCGGGCAGCGGCCGCAGCCTGCTGGAGCTGCAGTGGATTCAGCAGGTGCGGGTGCAGAACAACCGCGTGGTGTTCCGCCTGGCCCTGCCGGGGTACGCCAACGCCCAGCGTGAGCGCATCGCCGCCGATGCCCGCGGTGCCCTGTTGCAGCTCGGCGGCATCGACGACGTGCAGATCGAGATTGCGCCGCCACCCGCTCCGGCTCCCCAGTCCGGGGCCCCGATCGGTGCGGCGGGCCACGGCGGCGGCGGGCCGGAGCGTCAGGCGATCCCCGGTGTGAAGCAGGTGATCGCCGTGAGCAGTGGCAAAGGGGGTGTAGGCAAGAGCACCGTGGCGGTGAACCTGGCCTGCGCCCTGGCGGCCAGCGGCCTGCGGGTGGGCCTGCTGGATGCCGACATCTACGGCCCCAATGCTCCCACCATGCTCGGCGTGGCCGATCAGACGCCCCAGGTGCGCGGCAGTGGCAATGAGCAGGTGCTCACGCCGATCGAGAGCTGCGGCATCGCCATGGTGTCGATGGGGCTGTTGATCGACGCCCACCAGCCAGTGATCTGGCGGGGGCCGATGCTCAACGGCATCATTCGCCAATTCCTCTATCAGGTGGAGTGGGGTGAGCGCGACGTGCTGGTGGTCGACCTGCCCCCCGGCACCGGCGATGCCCAGCTCAGTCTGGCCCAGGCGGTGCCGATGGCGGGCGTGATCATCGTCACCACGCCGCAGATGGTGTCGCTGCAGGACGCCCGCCGCGGCCTGGCCATGTTCCAGCAGCTGGGGGTGCCGGTGCTGGGGGTGGTGGAGAACATGAGCGCCTTCATCCCGCCCGACGCCCCCGACAAGCGCTACGAGCTGTTCGGCCGCGGCGGCGGCAGTCAGCTGGCCAGCGAAAGCGATGTGCCGCTGTTGGCCCAGTTGCCGATGGAATTGGCGGTGGTGCAGGGGGGCGACGCTGGCCGTCCCGCGGTGCTGAGTGCCCCGGATTCCGCCACGGCTGCCGCCTTCCGCGCCCTGGCTGAGTGCTTGCCCGTGGCGACGGGCCCATGACCCTGTTGGGGCTGCCGCTGTTGGGCCCCCGCCGTGGCGGCTTCTTCGCCTCCGGGCGGGGGCGCCGGCGGCGCTGGTTCGACGGGGTCGACAAGCTGCTCTGGTGGATCCCCCTCGGGATGATCTTTGTGGCGGGGATCCTGATCGCCAGCACCCAGCGCCAGGCCGGTTATGCCGATTGGTACCAGCACTGGATCACCGCGGCGGTGGGCATGGCCATTGCCCTGCTGCTGGCCCGTGTGCCCCTGGAAAGCATCACCCGTTGGCCCTGGGTGATCTACGGCGCGATGGTGGCCAGCCTGATCGCCGTGCGGGTGGTGGGGGTGAGCGCCCTGGGCGCCCAGAGCTGGATCAATATCGCGGGCTTCCATGTGCAGCCCTCCGAGTTCGCCAAGGTGGGGGCGATCCTGCTGCTGGCCCGGGTGCTGGGGCGCCATCCAGTGGAGCGGCCGGTGGATCTGCTGCGGCCCGTGGCGATCATCGGTCTGCCCTGGCTGCTGGTGCTGATCCAGCCCGATCTGGGCAGTTCGCTGGTGTTCGGAGCGGTGCTGCTGGTGATGATGTTTTGGTCGGGCATGCCCGGCGCCTGGGTGCTGCTATTCATCTCGCCGGTGATCAGCGCCATCGTGGCGGGGGTGTTCTCCTGGCTCCTGCTGGGCTGGATTCCGGCCATGGCCTACCTGGCCTGGAAAAGTCTGCCCTGGAAGCGCCTGGCTCCACTGGTCGTGGTGGCCGTCGAGGCGGTGTTTTCCCTGGCGACGCCCCTTCTCTGGAACAACTTCCTGCAGCCCCACCAGCGCGACCGACTCACCCTGTTCCTCGATCCCAACAAGGACCCCCTCGGCGGTGGTTACCACCTGCTGCAGAGCACCGTGGGCATCGGCTCGGGCGGCTGGTTCGGCACCGGATTGATGCAGGGCCATCTGACGCTGCTGCGGTTCATTCCGGAGCAGCACACCGATTTCATCTTCAGTGCCCTGGGGGAGGAAACCGGCTTCATCGGCTCGGCCCTGGTGGTGGTGGGCTTTGTGGTGTGGATCTGGAGGCTGCTGCAGATCGCCGGCAAGGCCCGCACCGATGTGGAGTCGCTGGTGGTGGTGGGCATCGGCGCCATGGTGATGTTCCAGGTGGTGGTGAACATCAACATGACCATTGGCCTGGGGCCGATCACCGGCATCCCGCTGCCCTGGTTGAGCTATGGGCGCTCCGCCATGCTCGTGAACTTCATCGCCCTGGGGCTGTGCGCGTCGGTGGCGCGGCGGGGCAGCACCGGCACGGGCCGTTGGTGATGGCGGATCCGGCCGCCCAGCCCGTGGGA
>JBEIQU010000157.1:0-4559 GCA_040376355.1 Prochloraceae cyanobacterium
ACATTGGCCACGGAGATCACGCTCACCACCCATTCGCCGCGGCGGCGCAGCACCTGCTCAAGGCGGTTGATGTCGCTGCGCGGCACCAGCAGGATCTGGCGATTGGGGGTTTGCCCCGGCAGCACCAATTGGTAGACGTTGGTGTTGGCCTGGCGCAGCAGGGCCTCGATCACCGGCTTGGCCTGGTTGCTGTTGTCGATCCGCACCCTGGCGATTTCCAGGGGTTGGCCAGCACTGATCACCACATCCCCGCGCCGCAGGGCGATCAGGTTGGTTTCCAGGGTTTGCAGTTCCTTCGAGCCGGCGGCGATGCGGGTGTTCAGCCGCGCCAGTTCGTTCTGGTTGCGGCGGAGATCGGCGTCCTTGGCGTTGATGTCGCCGTTGAGGCGGTCGCGTTCCAGCTCCAGCTGCCGGCGCTGTTGCATCAGCGGTGCCAGTTCGCCGCGCAAGCGCCGGGCCTGACCCTCCACGCGTGTGAGCTGATTGCGCGCCTGGAGTCGGCCCTGCTCGGCGGTGCGCACGGCGGTGCGGCTGCTCTCCAGCAGCACCTGGCTGCGGTTCAGGGCTTCGCGGCTTTCCTTCAGCCGCCGCTCGATCTGATCGAGCTCAAACAGGCCGGTGCGCAGCCGATCGCTCACCAGCAGCATCAGCCCCAGCGAGATGCCGCTGATCAGGCTGCCGGTGAGCACGGTGATCAGTACGGCCGTGCGCCGGGGCCGCATGCCCAACAGGCTCAGCCGGGCTTTGCCCACCTTGGAGCCAAGCCGATCCCCCAGCGTGGACAGCACCCCGCCGAGCAGCAGCAACGCCAGGATCAGCAGCCAGCCGGACACAGCGTGAGGCAACGACGGCCAGTATCGGCGCCCCTTTGCTCAGACGCCATCCCCGGGGCGCTCAACAGGGTTGGCTCAGCTGAACCGTTTGGCCAGGGCCAGCGGATCGAACACAGTGATCTTTTTGCGATCGATCTGCACCAGGCCGGCGTTGCGCAGGTCGCCCAGCAGGCGGGTGATGGTGACGCGGGTGGAGCCGATGGCTTCGGCGATTGCCTGGTGCGAGAGGCGCAGATCGATCGTGATGCCTTCATTGCTGGGCACACCGAAATCCCGGCAGAGCACCAGCAGGAAGCTCACCAGCCGCGAACTCATGTCGCGGTGGGTGAGGGTTTCGATCATGGTTTCGGTCTGCAGGATGCGCGAGGAGAGGCCCTGCAGCATCAGCAGCCCCACGCTGGCGTCCTGCTCGATGGCCTTGCGCACCGAGGCCGCCGGGGCCGTCACCATCTCCACCCGGGTGAAGGCAATGGCGTGATAGAAGCGGTCGCTGCGCTGGCCGGTGAGCAGCGACAACACACCGAACAGGCTGTTTTCCCGCAGCAGCGCCACGGTGATTTCTTCCCCCGATTCGTACACCCGGGACAGCCGCACGGCGCCGCGCCGCAACAGGTAGACCTTCTCGGCCGGGTCGCCCGGAAAGAAGATCGTTTTGCCGCGCTCCACCGTTTCCAGGGTGCTGCCGCTCAGCCCACGGATCACATCCAGCAGGGTGGGGCTGGCGGACAGCTGCCCCGCCGCGGCCGTGGCCAGGCCAGCGCCGCCCGTGGGGCTGGCGGAATAGCGGGTGAAGCCGCGCGTGGCGCCGACCATGACGGCGGTGCAAGGGTGGGCGGACCCTACGGATCAGTCCACGGGGGCCTTGTATTCGTTGACACTAATTCGGTGCTTCTTCCAGGGCTTGGCGCTGGCTGTGCTGCAGCTGCTCCAATCCCAGCTCGGCGAGATCGAGGAGCTCCCCCAGCTGGGCCCTGGAGAACGGGGCCCCTTCCGCCGTGCCCTGGATCTCCAGCAGCTGGGTTTCACCATCCATCACCACGTTGAGGTCCACGTCGGCGCGGCTGTCTTCGCTGTAGTCGAGATCCAGCAGCGCCAGGCCGTTCACCAGCCCCACCGATACGGCCGCCACCTGCTGCCGCAGCGGTGAGCCGCTCAGCACCCCTTGGCGCTCCAGGCGGCGCAGGGCTAGGGCCAGGGCCACCCAGCTGCCGGTGATCGCGGCGGTGCGGGTGCCGGCATCGGCCTGGAGCACGTCACAGTCGATCTGGAGCGTGCGCTCCCCCAGCTGGTCCAGATCCAGGCAGGCCCGCAGGCTGCGGGCAATCAGCCGCTGGATCTCCTGGGTTCGGCCAGAGAGCTTCAGCAGTTCACGGGGTTGGCGGCTCGGCGTGCTGGCCGGCAGCAGGCGGTAATCGGCGCTGAGCCAGCCACGGCCCGAGCCCTGACGCCATTTGGGCACCCCCTCCTCCCAGCAGACGCTGCAGATCACGGCGGTGCGTCCGGTGTGCACCGTCACGGAGCTCAGGGCAAACCCCATGGGGTCCCAGCTGAACCGGGTGGGGCGCAGTTGATCGGCGCTGCGGCCGTCGCGGCGAGAGGCAGACATCAGCGGCGACGCAGGTGCAACGGTGGATGGGTTCGATGGTACGGGTGTTTGCGCTACGGGTAGTGGCTGATGCTTGTCGGACGGGCCAACGCCGCTACATTCAGGATCCTGAGTGCCGGCCTGGCCAACGAATGACGGTGAGCAAGGCGGTGCCCCTGAGTCAGTCCTTCCCCGTGGGGCAACCGGTTGCGAAGGCAGGGGTGGCGGCCATGCACCGCAACCACCTGCGGCCGCTGCCGCCAGCCCATCCGGCACCGGGTCAGCGCAGCCTGCGGCTGGTGGCGCAGCAGGAGGGGTTGCTGCAGGTGCACACGGCCCCGTTCCGCGGCAGCTTCAGCGGCGTGTTCAGCCAGGCCCTGCGCAGCGCCGGTCTGGGCAGCCGCGTGTTGATCAGTCAATTTCTTAAAGGTGGGGTCGACCAAGGGCTGGAGCGCAGCGTTTGGCTGTGCGGCCGCCTGCAGTGGCTGCGGCCCGCCGTGGCCGGTTGCCTGGCTGAGCCGATGGCATCCGGAGAGCTGGCGGACGCCAACCGCGCTGCGGTGGTGGAGGTGTGGGAGTACACCCGTGAGCAGCTGCTGACCGGCCAGTTGGATCAGCTGGTGCTCGATGAACTGGGCCTGGCGGTGCAGCTGGGCTATCTGCCGGAGGAGGAGGTGATGGCGGCCCTGGAACAGCGCCCGTCCCACCTGGATGTGATCCTGACCGGACCCTCCATGCCGGCGGCCCTGCTGGCCATGGCGGATCAGGTCACCCAGCTGCGCCGAGGATTCTGATGCTCAAGAACGACCGTTGGATCAATGAGCAAGCTGCCGCCGGCATGCTCGAGCCCTTCCAGCCCCGGCTGGTGCGCCACCTCGATCCGGATAACGCCGCCCAGCCGGTGTTGAGCTTCGGTTGCTCCTCCTACGGCTACGACCTGCGGCTCTCCCCGAAGGAGTTCCTGATCTTTAAGCATGTGCCCGGCACGGTGATGAACCCCAAGCGGTTCAACCCCGCCAACCTGGAGCCGGCTCCCCTGCACGAGGACGAGGACGGCGCCTACTTCATCCTTCCCGCCCATTCCTATGGGCTGGGGGTGGCCCTGGAGAAGATGTGCGTTCCCCCCAACATCACCGTGGTCTGCCTGGGCAAGAGCACCTACGCCCGCCTGGGAATCATCGTGAACACCACCCCGGCTGAGGCCAGCTGGGAGGGGCATCTCACCTTGGAATTCAGCAACTCCTCAGGGGCCGATTGCCGCATCTACGCCAATGAGGGCATCTGCCAGTTGCTGTTCTTCGAGGGTGATCCCTGCGAAACCACCTACAAGGACCGCGCCGGCAAGTACCAGCACCAGCCCGAGCGGGTCACCCTCGCCAAGGTGTAGCGGACTGCTGCCCTAGGGCCCTAGGGCGCAAGCCGCGCCTTGTGCAGCCGGCTCTTCTCGTACCAGCCGGCGATCTCCGGTGCCCAGGCCTGCATGTGCGGCCACATCAGGTCGCAGAGCACGCGGATTTCCTCCTGGGCATCGAGCTTGGCCCGCAGGTCCATGAAGTGCAGAAACGCCCGCAGCGAAAAGCTCACCACAAAGTGCTGGCGGTAGTCGAAGGGCAGGATGCCCCGGGCGTGCTCTTCGGCGAACCCAGCGGCCAGCATGTCGCGGTAGCGCTCGGCGGCCCTGCGGCAGAGGTCGAGATCGAGGCTGCGTTGCTCAGCGGTGTAGGCGTACTTTTTGCCCTGACGGTCGCTGTAGTTGCCCTCCGGCCGCAGGTAGAACACCTCCTCGAGATCCAGCTCGCCGTTGGCGGCCCGGCAGATGCGATCGCCGGTGTAGCGCATCGACTGCACATCGAAGCTCACCCCCACCCGGTGGGTGCGGGCCTGCTGCATCACCGAGTGGGGAAACCAGCCCACGTTGAGCACGATCTGGGCATGCTCCAGGGGGCCGTAGTGGCCGCGCTCACCGGCCAGCAGACGCTTCACACAGACCTCACCGGCCCGGGTCTCGTCGGGCCACTCAGCCCGGTCGGCGGCCACGAACCCCTCGCTGTAGTCCTGGTGCATCGCGGCGTAGATGCACTGCTGGGGGTTGGGGGTGGCGGCGATCAGCTCAACCCGAAAGCGATTCATGGTGTGGCGGC
>JBEIQU010000224.1:0-3442 GCA_040376355.1 Prochloraceae cyanobacterium
GGCGCCCCCTGCTGGTAGCGCTCCAGGGCCTGCTCAAACAGGGAGCTGTCGGCTGTGGTGTCGGTGCTCATGGGCGCAGTGGTCGTGCCTTCAGGTTCGCACCCGGGGCCGCTCACACCGCAAACGAGCTGCCGCAGCCGCAGGTTTGGGTGGCGTTGGGGTTGGTGAAGTTGAAGCCCCCGCCGATCAGTGCCGAGGAGAAGTCGAGCTGCATGCCGTAGATGTACAGCAGGCTTTTGGGGTCGCTCACCACGGTGAAGCTGGGGGCACCAGCCGGTTCATAGATGTAGCGCTCGTCGTCCGGCTGGATCTCGGCGGCGTCGATGAAATCCATCGTGTAGCTCATGCCGCTGCACCCTCCTGAGCGCACCCCCACCCGCAGCACCTTGTCCGCACCCTGTTGGGGCAGCAGGGTGCCCAGCTGCCGCATGGCGCTGTCGGTGATCAGGATGCCCTTGCCGTCGCGGCCGGTGTGGGTGGCCTGGGGCGCGGCCTGCGCCGCGGTCTCCGGCTGAGCGGTGGTGGTGTCGGTGCTCATCGTGGGCGGTGGGCCGGCGTCCTCCCATCGTATGGAGGCCGCCTATCCCCTGCCGTGGCGGTCGTCTCCATAGAGTCGTGCCCAGTCAGCAGGGGCAACAGGTGCGCGTCGCCATCGTGGGATCGGGTCTGGCCGGCTTGGCGGCGGCGGTGGATCTGGTGGACGCCGGCCATCAGGTGGACCTCTATGAAGCGCGGCCGTTCATGGGCGGCAAGGTGGGCAGCTGGGTGGATGAGGGTGGCAACCACATCGAGATGGGGCTGCATGTGTTCTTCTTCAACTACGCCAACCTCTTCGCCTTGCTGCGCAAGGTGGGGGCGATCGACAACCTGCTTCCCAAGGACCACACCCACCTGTTTGTGAACAGCGGCGGCGACCTGCGGGAGCTGGATTTCCGCTTCGCCCTCGGGGCCCCGTTCAATGGCCTCAAGGCCTTCTTCACCACCCCCCAGCTCGACTGGCTCGACAAGCTGCGCAATGCCCTGGCCCTGGGCACCAGCCCGATCGTGCGCGGCCTGGTGGATTACGAGGGCGCCATGACAGTGATCCGCGACCTGGATCGCATCAGCTTCCAGCAGTGGTTCCTCGGCCACGGCGGCAGTGAGCAGAGCATCCGCCGCATGTGGAACCCGATCGCCTACGCCCTGGGCTTTATCGACTGCGAAGCCATCTCGGCCCGCTGCATGCTCACCATCTTCATGATGTTTGCGGCCAAAACCGAAGCCTCCAAGCTCAACTTGCTCAAGGGCTCGCCGCACCGCTGGCTCACGGGCCCGATCCTCGACTACATCCAGCAGCGGGGCGGCCAACTGCACCTGCGCCACCGCGTCACCGAC
Source organism: Prochloraceae cyanobacterium (assembly GCA_040376355.1). GTDB lineage: Bacteria > Cyanobacteriota > Cyanobacteriia > PCC-6307 > Cyanobiaceae > Vulcanococcus. The sequence goes on from JBEIQU010000224.1 coordinate 1,375, forward strand.
GTGCAGTTTGAAGAGGTGGATGGCGTCACCCAGGTGTCGGGTCTCACCCTGGGCACCCCCGACGGTGACCGGCAGATCCAGGCCGATGCCTACCTGGCCGCCTGCGACGTGCCCGGCATCCAACGGTTGATCCCAGCGGCCTGGCGCCGTTGGCCCCTGTTCGACAACCTCTACAAGCTGGAGGCGGTGCCGGTGGCCACCGTGCAGCTGCGCTACGACGGCTGGGTGACCGAGCTGGGCGACGGGGCCCTGCAGGAGGCGGCCCGCCGCGATCTGGCCCGTCCCGCCGGCCTCGACAACCTGCTCTACACGGCCGACGCCGACTTCAGCTGTTTCGCCGACCTGGCCCTGGCCAGCCCGGAGGATTACCGCAAGGAGGGCCTGGGCTCGCTGCTGCAGTGCGTGCTCACCCCCGGCGATCCCTGGATCCCCAAGAAAACCGAGGAGATCGTGGCCGCCACCGATGAGCAGGTGCGGCGCTTATTCCCCTCCGCAGCCAACCTCAAGCTGGTATGGAGCAATGTGGTCAAACTGGCGCAGTCGCTCTACCGCGAAGCCCCAGGCATGGAGCCCTACCGGCCGGATCAGCGCACCCCGGTGGCCAACTTCTTCCTGGCCGGCAGCTACACCAAGCAGGACTACATCGATTCCATGGAAGGCGCCACCATGAGCGGGCGCCTGGCCGCTGCCGCCATCCTGGGGCGGCAGGTGGCCCTGGCCACCAATGCCTCCGTTGCCTGATCTCCGTTTCGTCTGAACACCATGGGCCGTTGGCTTGAACACAGCGTCACCACGGAGATCCAAGCGCCGGTGGAGCAAGTGTGGACCGTCTGGAGCGACCTGGAGGCCATGCCCCGGTGGATGAATTGGATCGAGTCGGTGACCACCACCGCCGGTGATCCCGATCTCACCGACTGGACCCTGGCGGCCCAGGGCTTCCGCTTCCATTGGAAAGCGCGCATCACCCAGCGGGTGGAGGCCCAGCAGCTGCACTGGGAATCGGTGGGGGGCCTGCCCACCAAGGGGGCCGTGCGCTTCTACCCGGAAGGCGGCTCCACCGCCGTGAAGCTCACCGTGAGCTACGAGCTGCCGGGGGTGTTGGCACCGCTGATGGAACCCACCATCCTGGGGGGGATCGTGACCAAGGAGCTCCAGGCCAACCTGGATCGCTTCCGCGATCTGGTGCAGAGCGGCTATGGACGCACGCCAACGGCCTGATCACATCTGCCGCCTCCGGGCTGCCCTCGCGGTGGCGACGGCCCTGATGGCGCCGTTGGCCCTCGCGGGCTGTGGCGGTGGGGAGGGTAGTGACGCGGCTGCCGTGCCGCAACGGGATGCCTCCGCTCTTGCCAGGGCCCCCCTTCGCACCCCACCGGCGGCTGCAACGGGCACCGATGTTGGACTCACGCCGTTGCCGTCGCCCCAGCAGGTGCTGGCGGCCCTGCCCATCGGCCGGCCGGATCCCTTTGCGCCGGTGGTTGTGCCCGCTCAGCCCGGCAGCCCGGCGCCGGAGGGGCTGCGGCTCACGGGGGTGCTGCGCTCCCGGTTTGGCCCCCAGGCTTTCCTGCAGCTGGCTCCGGGCCAGGGAGGTGCCGTGTGCCTGGGGCCGCGCGGCCTTTGCGCCGGATCCGGCCTGCCGGCCCTGCTGCCCCCGGGCTGGAGCGTGGTGAGCATCGATGTGGCCAACGGCCGCTTGCTGCTCAACCAGGGCGGCCCGCGGCGTCTGCTCAGCCTGTAGCGGGCCCCAGGGCGCGCGCGCAGGCGGCCACCAGCCCATCGAGGTCGTGGGGATCCGCTTCCGCATCCACCCGGCCCAGCTGAGCAAGGCAGGTTTGGCTGGTTTGTGGCCCGATCGACACCAGCGCCACCCCCTCCAGCCGTTGCTCCCAGCCCTCACCGAACTGCCGCTCCAACAGCAGGGCCGTGTGCTGCACGGTTTTGCCGCTGCTAAAGGTGAGCGCATCCAGCTGGCCCGTCGCCAGGGCTTCCGCCGTGGTGGCGGGCAGGGCTTCGGGGCAGCGGGATTCGTAGGCGGCCACCTCCACCACCCGCGCTCCGGCCTCGCCGA
>JBEIQU010000227.1:0-3413 GCA_040376355.1 Prochloraceae cyanobacterium
GCGGTGATGAGAGCCAACTGGCCTCCACCATTCCCAATGCCATCAGCCAGGCAGTGAGCGCGATCGCCCGTCAGTTGGAGGCCTCCGCCATCCTCACGCTCACCAAGGGTGGGGCGACCGCCCGCAACGTAAGCAAGTTCCGACCCAGCACCCCAATCCTGGCGATCACCAGCGAGGTGCCCGTGGCCCGGCGCCTGCAGTTGTGCTGGGGCGTCAGCCCACTGCTGATTGAAGAGCAGACCTCCTCCACCAGCACCTTCAGCCTGGCCATGGGCATGGCCCGGGAAATGGGGGTGCTCAACGACGGCGATCTGGTGGTGCAGACCGCCGGCACCCTCTCCGGCGTCAGCGGCTCCACCGACTTCATCAAGGTGGGCATCGTCTCGGCTGTGCTCTCCAAGGGTGTGGGCATCGGCAATGGGTCCGTGAGTGGGCGCGTACGGGTAGTGAGCACCCCCGAAGCCGCCGCCTCGATTCAGGCCGGCGAGATCCTGGTGGTGCGTGAAACCACCGCCGATTACGTGGAGGCCATCCGCAAGGCCAAGGGGGTGATCGCCGAAGTGGGCGATGCCGACAGCCACACCGCCCTGATCGCCCAGCGCACCGGCATCCCGGCGATCGTGGGGGTCAGCGATGCGATCGCCAACCTGCGCCAGGGCGAGATCGTCACCCTCGACCTGCGCCGCGGCGAAGTGCATCGCGGTGCCCGCAGCCACAATCCCGACACCAGCGGCGCCATCGTTTAGGGCAGATCCCGCTCACCCCGCCGAGCCCCCCATGGCCGCCAAACTCGCCCTGCGCGAAACCGTGGGCATGGCGCTCGCCACCCTGCGGGCCAACCGGCTGCGCTCGCTGCTCACGATGCTCGGCATCGTGATCGGCAATGCCTCGGTGATCACCCTGGTGGGGGTGGGGAAAGGGGCACAGAATCTGGCGGAGGGGCAGCTCAACACCCTCGGAGCCAACGTGCTGTTCGTGGTGCCGGGCAACAACGACAGCCGCCGCCAGGGGATCGACTTCCCCAAGACGCTGGTGCTGGAGGACGCCGAGGCCATTGCTGAGCAGGTGCCCAGCGTGAAGCGGGTGGTGCCGCAAATCACCCTCAGCGCCGTGCTGCAGGCCGGTGCCAAGAGCTCCAGTGCCACCGTCTCGGGCATCACCCCCGACTTCCTGACCGTGCGGCGCTTTGAGGTGGCCCAGGGGCGCTTCCTCGACCAGCGCGATCTGGAGGGGGCCCGCAACGTGGTGGTGATCGGCCCGGACCTGCGCACCAAGCTGCTGCCGGTGGGCTCCGCCATCGGCCAGACCCTCCGCATCCGTGACCAGAGCTTCGAGGTGATCGGGGTGATGGCCCCCAAGGGTGCTGTCTTCGGACAGAACCAGGACGAAGCCGCCTACATCCCCCTCACCACCATGGTGAGCAAACTCTCCGGCCGCGATCCCACCTACGGCGTCAGCCTCAACTTCATCAGCGTGGAGGCGCGCGATGAGGCCAGCACCGGCGCCGCCAAATTTCAGATCACCAATCTGTTGCGGCAGCGGCACAACATCCTGCGGGAGGACGATTTCGCCGTGCGATCCCAGCAGGATGCGCTCTCGATCGTGGGCACCATCACCGGCGGCCTGACCCTGATGCTGGGGGCCATCGGTGCGATCTCGCTGCTGGTGGGCGGGATCGGGATCATGAACATCATGTTGGTGTCGGTGAGCGAGCGCACCTCGGAGATCGGCCTGCGCAAGGCCATTGGAGCCCGCAGCAGCGATGTGCTGGCCCAGTTCCTCGTGGAAGCCCTGGTGCTCTCCAGCCTGGGGGGGGTGATCGGCAGCGCCCTGGGGCTGTCCGCCGTGGCGGCCGTGGCCGCCTTCACACCCCTGCCTGCAGCGATTGGGGCCACCAGTGTGCTGATCACCGTGGGCCTATCCGGCAGCATCGGCCTGGTGTTCGGAGTGCTGCCGGCGCGTCGGGCGTCGCGACTGGATCCGATCACAGCCCTGCGCAGCCTCTGAGCCAAATCTTTAGAAAAACCGAATTTCCCCGAGCCGTTGGCGGTTGGTCTCAACGGTCACCAAATGCAGCGGAGGGGCAATGGCTTGATGGAAACGCCTTTGCACGAGCATCCGCCCTTGGCCCAGCTTTCTTGCGGCTACCGCAACAGCAGCGATCGCATGGTGATCGTGCGCTGCCTGGGCCCCCAGGCGTTCTTCCTGGAGCGGGTGGTGTTCCCCTTCGAGTTGCTGAGCTTTCTGGCACCGGAGGCCTCCGAGGTGCAGATCTGGACCCATGGCCTCGGCGGGCCGGAGCTGGTGGAGTCCATCCCCGTGGCGGAGCTGATGGTGGAAGCAACCCACGACGGCGCGGGCGGCACGGTGCCCTTTCGCGCCCCTTCGGATGGGCTGATCCAGGGCGTGCAGGCCGGTTGAAGTAAGCGGCTGCAGGCCCTCTGGAGGAGCGGCGGTCGCTTTACACTTGTTAAACAAACGTTCAGCAAGGCGGCCATGAATCAGCGCTGGCGCACCATTGCCCTCTGGGTTCTGCCCATTGCCGTCGCCCTGTTCCTCGGTTGGCAGGTGCTGGGCAATGGTGGCGGTCGCCTGGCGGCGCCGTCGGGCCCCACCGTGGCTCCCCGCAATGCCGCGGTGGCGCGCATGAGCTACGGCCGCTTCCTGGATTACGTGGATGCCGGTCGCGTCACCGCCGTCGACATCTTTGATGGCGGCCGTACCGCCGTGGTGGAAGCGGTGGATCCCGATCTCGACAACCGTGTGCAGCGTCTGCGCGTGGATCTGCCGGGTCTGGCGCCCGAACTGGTGAACAACCTCAAGAAACAGGGCATCAGCTTCGACATCCATCCACCCCGCACCGCTCCACCGGCCCTGGGGTTGCTGGGCAACCTGCTGTTCCCGCTGCTGCTGATCGGCGTGCTGGTGTTCCTGGCCCGCCGTGGCAACGGCATGCCCGGTGGCCCCGGCCAGGCCATGCAGTTCGGCAAGACCAAGGCCCGCTTCGCGATGGAAGCCCAGACCGGTGTGATGTTTGACGACGTGGCCGGGGTGGAGGAGGCCAAGCAGGACCTGCAGGAGGTGGTGACCTTCCTCAAGACCCCCGAGCGCTTCACCTCCGTGGGAGCCAAGATCCCCAAAGGCGTGTTGCTGGTCGGGCCTCCCGGTACCGGTAAGACCCTGCTGGCCAAGGCCATTGCCGGCGAAGCGGGCGTGCCGTTCTTCTCCCTCTCCGGCTCGGAGTTCGTGGAGATGTTCGTGGGCGTCGGCGCGAGCCGCGTGCGTGACCTGTTCAAACGGGCCAAGGAGAACAGCCCCTGCCTGATCTTCATCGATGAGATCGATGCTGTGGGCCGCCAGCGCGGCGCCGGTGTGGGCGGCGGCAACGACGAGCGGGAGCAGACCCTCAACCA
>JBEIQU010000175.1:0-4324 GCA_040376355.1 Prochloraceae cyanobacterium
CATCGAACAGCAGGGCCGCACTGATCTGCAGCTGGCCGCCGGTTTTGTTCTGACCCGGCATGCTCTGGGTGATCAGGCCACTCACCTGGGCAATGGCGCGGAAGCGCCGCCGGCAGAGCTCCGAGAGGTTCACCGCCTGCTCCAGATCCCGTTCCAGATCCTCCACGGTCAGCAGTTCATCGCCGTGGAGCTCCAGCAGCCCCTCGAAGGGGTAGCCCTTTGGGGCCAACAGCTCAAAGCCGTAGTCGTTCACCGACACGGTGATGGTGCTGGCCCGGTGCCGCGCCAGGCGCCAGGCCCACAGGAAGCCGATGCCCTCATGCACAAACCGCCCTTCGAAGGGGAACACGAACAGGTGGCTGCCCTCGCGGCTGCGGCAGAGCTCCAGCAGGATTTCGTCGTTGCGGGGCAGGCTGGAGAGGTCCATTTGCCGTTGGAGTAGCGGCTCCAGGGCCCGCAGCTCCGGGGTGTCCAGCTCCGTTTCCCCCTCCAGGGCCCGGGCACAGCGGTCCACCTCCTGGCGCAGGTGGCCGCTGAGCAGATCCGAGAGGGCCATCTGGCCGCCGGCCCAGGCGGGCACCGTGGAGCTCTTGCGGGTGGTGGCCTTCACCTGGGCGGTCATCTCCCGCAGCCGCACGAATTCCAGCTGGCGGCCGGCGAAGAAGAACACATCGCCGGACTTGAGCCGGCCGATGAACGCCTCCTCCACATGGCCGATCACAGCCCCGCGCACAAAGCGCACGGTCACCGAGCGGTCCGCCGTGATCGTGCCGATGTTGAAGCGGTGCAGCCGGGCGATGGCCTTGTCGACCACCCGGTAGCGATCCCCCTGCCACTCCAATTTGCGGTAGCGCGGATAGGCCCCTAGGCAGCGGCCCCCGTGCTCCAGCACCTCCAGGCACCACTGCCACTGGCTGTCCGTGAGCTGCTGGAAACTCCAGCAGCGGCGCACCGTGGCCAGCTCCTGCTCCGGCTCGAACCCTGGGCCGCAGGCCAGGGTGGTGAGGTGCTGCAACAGCACATCCAGTGGCAGCTGGGGCGGCCGCCGGTGCTCCACCAGCCCCTGCTCCAGCCCGCGGCGCATGGCACTCACCTCCAGCAGTTCCAGGGCATTGGTGGGCATGAACAGCACCTGGGAGGTGCCCCCGGGGCAGTGGGCGCTGCGGCCGGCCCGCTGCAGCAACCGCGCCAGGTTCTTGGCGCTGCCGATCTGCACCACGCGCTCCACCGGCTGGAAATCCACCCCCAGGTCGAGGGAGCTGGTGCACACCACCCAGCGCAGATCGCCGTTCTTCACCCGCGCTTCGATCGCCTCGCGCTCGCTGCGGTCGATGGCGCTGTGGTGCAGGGCCAGGGCGTCTTCCATCTCCGGGCAGGCGAAGCGCAGGCACTGGTGCCAGCGCTCAGCCTGGTTGCGGGTGTTGGTGAACAGCAGGGTGCTCACTGCCGGATCCAGGCCCGCCACCAGCTGCTCGTACATGCGCAGCCCCAGGTGGCCGCCCCAGGGGAAGCCATCCATGCTCTCCGGCAGCAGGCTGCGGATCGCCGTGGTGCGCTGCAGGTTGGCGGTGACCATCCGCGGCGGTGTGCCCACGCCGAGGGCCGCCTCGGCCGCCTGCTCCAGGTTGCCGATGGTGGCGCTGATCGCCCAGGTGCGCAGCTGCGGCCGCAATCGCCGCAGCCAGCTCAGGCACAACTCGCATTGGGTGCCGCGCTTGCTGCCCATCAGCTCGTGCCACTCATCCAGCACCACCGCCTGCAGCTCGCCGAACAGGGCCTCGGCCTTGGCGTTGGCCAGCAGCACGCTCAGGGATTCGGGCGTGGTGATCAGGATCTGCGGGGGTGTGCGCAGCTGTTTGCTGCGCTCATGGCTGCTGGTGTCGCCATTGCGGATGGCCACCCGCAGCGGCCAGCCCATGGCCTGGATCGGTTGTTCAATGGCCAGGGCCAGATCGCGGCTGAGGGCCCGCAGCGGCGTGATCACCAGCAGTTGCAGCCCTTTGCTGCCAGGCCGCTGCAGCATCTCCGCCACCGGCCCCAGCACCGCCGCATAGGTTTTGCCCGAGCCGGTGGGCACCTGCAGCAGGCCGCTCTGCCCCTCCAGGTAGGCCTGCCAGCACTGGCGCTGGAAGGCCATTGGCGTCCAACCCTGGAGGGCGAACCAGGCCTCAATCGGCTCCAGGGCCGGAGCTGTGCGCGGCCGGCCGGAGCCGCTCATGGCGATCCCTCCAGCACGGCCAGGGCCGTGGCGAGGCTGTCGGCCTCCGCCGCCGGTTTGTCGCGCCGCCAGCGGCTGATGCGCGGGAAGCGCACGGCGATGCCGCACTTGTGGCGGTTGGAGCGCTGCAGCCCTTCGAAGGCCAGTTCGAACACCTGCAGCGGCTCCACCGCCCGCACCGGCCCGAATCGCTCCGTGGTATGGGCGCGGATCCAGCGGTCGAGCTCGCGGATCTCGCCATCGTCGAGGCCGGAGTAGGCCTTGGCGAAGGTCACCAACGCTCCTTCGCCGTTCCAGAGGCCAAAGCTGTAGTCGGTGTAGAGGTTGGCGCGGCGCCCGCTTCCGGCCTGGGCGTAGAGCAGCACGGCATCGAGCCGGAGAGGCTCCAGCTTGTGCTTCCACCAGTGGCCCCGTTTGCGGCCCACCAGGTAGGGGGAGTTGCGCTGTTTGAGCATCAGGCCTTCAGCGCGCCGTTCGCGGGCCCCCTGCCGCAGCGGCTCCAACTGATCCCAGTGGCTGAGGGGCTCGGGCTCCGGCAGGCGCCAGCGCGGCACCAGCGCCTCCGGCGCCTCGCTGAGCCAGAGGGCCCGCAACTGCTCCAACCGCTGGCGCCGTTCCTCCAGGGGCTGGGGCCTGAGGTCGACGCCGCCGTGCTCCAGCAGGTCGTAGGCGATGAAGCAGGCCGGGCATTGGCGCTGCAGGGCCGCACTAGGGGCCTTGCGACCCAACCGCCGTTGCAGGCTGGCGAACGGCTCCGGTTCCGCAGCCGCCGCTGGCCACACGACCACCTCGCCATCGAGCACGATTCCCTGGGGCAGGCTCTCGGCGAGGGTGATCAGCTCTGGAAAGGCGTCGTTGATCAGCTCTTCACCACGGCTCCACAGGCTGCAGCCGCTGCTGCGGTGGATCAGCTGGCCGCGGATTCCATCCCACTTCCACTCCAGCTGCCATTGCTGCGGCTCCGTGCTGCGCAGCAGCTCCGGGTCCAGGGGGCTGGCCAGGAAGAAGGGGTAGGGGCGGGCGGCCATCGACTCCTGGTGGTCGCCCGGCGCCAGCAGTTGGCTGAAGGCGGCGGAGCTGGGTTCAAAGCCCCCCATCAGCCGATGGGCCAGCACCGCCTCCTCCAGGCCGGCACTGCGGGCCACGGCCCGTGTCACCAGGCCGGTGGAGACCCCCACCCGGAAGCCACCGCTGAGCAGCTTGTTCACGAGGAGCAGACGTTCCAGCGGTAAGGCTGCCCAGCAGGCGCGCACCGCCTCCGCCTGGTCTTGCCCCTGCAGGGCCGCCAGCTGCGGCAGCCGCTGTTCCATCCAGGCGTGCAGTGGGATCTCGAGGAACGAGCTCGGGCCCTCGGAGCCGCGGGGCTTGGCTGTTGGGCCCACCTGCCCCCAGAGCAGGGCCACGGTTTCCGCGGAATCCCCCACCTGGCTGTGGCAAGCCTCGAACAACCAGTCCGGCAGGTCAGAGCCCTCCAGGCAGATCTCCCGCAGGCGTCGCCCGGTGATCAGTCGCCGACGCCGCTTGCCCAGCAGCAGGGCCAAGGCCCAGGCCGCATCCTCGGGCGGAGCGCTCCGGAAATAGCGCTCCAGGGCCGCCAGCTTGGCCCCCGTGCGGGTGGTGCTATCCAGCTCCTGAAACAGCGTGGTGAAGGTCCTCATGGATTGAGCAGCTCAGGGGTCTCCCCCTCAAACCGCTCCCCCTCAAACCGTTCAGCCTCGAAGGCGCCCTCCAGTGGTTCGGCGGCGATGCCCTCCACCTCCCGCAGGTAGCGGGCCAGCACGTTGCTCTGGCCGTGGGTCACGTACACCTGCCGGGCGCCGCTGTCGCGCACGCTGCGCAGCAGCCCGGGCCAATCGGCGTGGTCGCTGAGCACAAACCCGCGGCCCGTGCCCCGTCGGCGGCGGGCCCCACGCACCGCCATCCAGCCGCTCACGAAGGCGGTTTGGGGTGTCTTCAGCCGGCTAAGGCCCCGGCCCCGCAGGGCCCCTGGTGGTGCGATCACCAGCCGGCCCTCCAGGGGGGTGCCCCGGGGCAGTTCCGCCAGGGGCCGTGTGGGCGGCATCGCCACCTGGGCCTCGCGGTAGGGCTCCATCAGCTGTTGCACGG
>JBEIQU010000134.1:0-5006 GCA_040376355.1 Prochloraceae cyanobacterium
CCCAGGCCCTGCGACGCCTGTCGGGACTGGCGATCACCCCGGAACCGATCTGGAGTGCGGAGCGCCCCCTCGGCTATCGCAATCGTGCCCTGATCCCCCTGGAGCGCAGCGTCGATGGCTCAATCCGCGCGGGCTACTACCGCCGCGGCAGCCACCGCATCGTGAACATGAACCGCTGCCCAGTGCTGGATCCACGCATCGACCGCTTGGTGGAGCCCCTGAAGCACGACCTCAGCCAGACCGACTGGCCCGTGGATGTGAACCTCAGCGACCAGGGCGGCTTACGCCACCTGGCTCTGCGGGTGGGACACCACACCGGTGAGGTGCTAATCACGCTGGTGAGCAGCCATGGCGATCTGCCGGGCCTCGGGGATCTGGCGCAGGGCTGGATGGAGCGCTGGCCCGAGGTGGTGGGGGTCAGTCTCAACCTGCAGCCCAAAGCCAGCAATGTGGTGCTAGGGCCTGATACCCAGCTGATCGGCGGCCGCCCCTGGCTGCTGGAGCGCTTTGCAGGAGTGGAGCTGCGCATCGCCTCCGACACGTTTTTTCAGGTCAACACGGCCCAGGCGGAACGGGTGATTCCGCTTCTGGTGGCGTTCTTCCAGGCCTCCAGCGGCCCGCGCCTGGTGGATGCCTACTGCGGCATCGGCACCTTTGCGCTCCCCCTAGCGGCCGCCGGAGCATCGGTGTTGGGCCTGGAACGCCACGGGCAAGCGGTGCAACAGGCCCAGGCCAATGCCCAGCGCAATGGCCTGTCGCGGGCCCGTTTCCTGGAGGGGGATGTGGGCGCCCTGCTGGCGGATCAGCTTCAAGGCGCCGATGGCCTGGTGGTGGATCCACCGCGCAAGGGGCTCAGTGAGGCCACCCTCGCAGCCATCCACGCCTCACCGCCGCGGCGGCTGGCATACATCAGTTGCAATCCAGCAACGCTGGCCAGGGATCTGGCCGCCTTGTGCGGCACATCCAGCTATGGGCTGGTGCAACTCCAGCCCGTGGATTTCTTCCCCCAGACCAGCCATGTGGAATGCGTGGCACTGCTGCAGCGGCCCTAGCCCTCAGGCGCGCAATTCCGCCCCAAACTGCCGTTCCAGGGCGGTGCGGATCGCCAGGTGGGCCGCATCCACCTCCGCATCGGTAAGGGTGCGCTTGGCATCCCGGTAGCGCAGGCGGAAGGCCTGGCTGCAGGAGCCAGCCACCACCTGCTCCCCCTCATAGCGATCCACCAGTTCGGCCTGCTCCAGCAGCGGTTTGCCGGCCTTGCGGATCGCTTGCAGCAGCTGGGAACTGGCGGTTGCACGGGGCACCACCACCGCCAGATCCCGCTCCGAGGCAGGCACGGTGGCAAACGGGCTGAAGGCCGGCTGCCAGCGGTTGGAGCGGGTGGCTGCCGTCAGCAGGGGTGCCACAGCCAGCTGGAAGCCGTAGCTGGCGGATGGCAGATCAAAGCGTTCACAGAGTTCTGGATGCAGCTGACCGAACCAGCCCAGCGGACGCCCTTCCACCACCACCTGGGCAGCACGCCCGGGGTGCAGCAGGGGCTCATCCCGACAGGGACGATCCTCCAGGGGCAGTTGAAACGCCGCCAGTGCCTGCTGCAGCAGTCCCCTGGCCTGGAAGTAGTCGAGGCTGGTGGGCTTGCCGCCACTGCTCCACAACTCACCCTGACGGGCGCCACAGATCACACCGGCCAGCTGCAGCGCCTGGCGCTCCCCCCCCTTGGCGCCGGCGTCGAACACGTGTCCGATTTCAAAGGCCCAGAAGCCGTCCTGGCCCGCCTGCAGGTTGCGTTGGGCCGCCAGCAGCAGCTCATCCAGCAGGCTGTCGCGCAGGTGGCTGTAATCCGCCAGCAGTGGGTTGGCCAGGGGCAGGCGGCGTCCAGGATCAGCACCAGGCCGCTGGGTGTCGGCGGGGCCGAGCGACAGGGAGCAGGCTTCCTGCAGCCCAGCTGCCACCAGCTGGCGGCGCAACCGGCGTTCAGCCTGCTGCAGCGGGGTGAGGCCCCCTGGCGCGATCGGATCGGGCAGATGGCTGGCGAAGCGGTCGTAGCCCACCAGGCGGGCCACCTCCTCAATCAGATCCACCTCCCGCTGCAGATCCATGGCCCGCGACGGCGGCACGGTCACCAGCCAGCCGTCGTCATCCCCCTGAAGACCACAGCCCAGGGCCGAGAGAATCTGTTCAATCTCGCGGTCCTCCAGATCGCCGCTGTGGCCATCGGAGCCAACCACTGGGCCCAGCAGGTTGTGCAGGGCATCCCGGCGCAGGGGAAGGGCCGGCCGCGGGTCAGCGGCCCGTTGATGCACCCAACGCCCTTCGATGGTGGCGCCGCAGAGGTCCTGGAGCAGTTGGCAGGCGCGATCGGCAGCCAGCAGCGTCACCTCCAGGGGCAAACCCTTCTCAAAGCGTGAACTGGCGTCCGTGCGCAGGCCGACGCTGCGGGCACTGCGGCGCACGGTTTGGGGGGCAAACATGGCCGCCTCTAGCCAGATCCGCCGGGTGCTCTCCTGAACACAACTGGTCTCGCCACCGATCACCCCCGCCAGCGCAATGGGCTGGTCGGCGTAGCTGACCACCCAGGCCTCCTCCGACAGGGTGTGGGTTGTGCCATCGAGGGCGGTGAAGGCTTCGTTGATCCGGCCGCTGCGCAGGTCGAGGCGGGCCGGATCGGCCTGGTCACCGCTCAGGGCACCAAGCCGGTCGGCATCAAAGGCATGCAGGGGTTGTCCCAGCTCCAACATCACCAGATTGGTGATATCCACCACGGTGTTGATCGGCCGCAATCCGGCCCGCTCGAGTCGCTGTTGAAGCCAGGCCGGCGAGGGGCCCACGCTGATGCCGCTGAGGGCGGTGATGCTGAACAGGCCGCCAGCCTCGATGCGCTCCGCCGCCGCAATGGGCACTGGCAGGGGTTGCCTCGGCAGGCTCGGGGCCGCAGCGGGAAGGGTCAGCGGTGTGCCACTCAGGGCGGACACCTCGCGAGCGATCCCCTGCATGGACAGCCCATCGGGGCGGTTGGCGGTGATGGCCAGCTCGAGGACCTGGTCATCGAGGCCGAACAGCGGTCCCACGGGTGAACCCAGACCTGGCAACTGATCCAGGGCCTCGTCAAGGATCACGATCCCGTTGGAGCTGTCGCTGAGGCCCAGTTCCGACAGGGAGCAGATCATGCCGCTGCTGGCCACACCCCGCAGCTCAGCGGGCTTGATGGTCAGATCCACCGCCGGCAGATATGCCCCCACCGTGGCCACCGCCACATGGATGCCGGCTCTCACATTGGCGGCCCCACAAACGATCTGCAGGGGATCGGCCGCCCCGATGGACACCGTGCAGACGCTGAGTTTGTCGGCATTGGGGTGGGGATCCCGCTGCTCGACGAAACCCACCACCACCCCAGCGGCACGGGCCGCCAGGTCGTCGATCTGCTCCACTTCAAAACCGGCAACGGAGAGCCGCTCCGCCAGCTCATCCACGGGCAGCTCACAGGCCACCAGCTCCCGCAACCATTGGAGCGAGACCCGCATCGATACCTTTCGCCAAGTCGGCCGACTCTAAGGACCGGTCTAGACAGGCCTGGACAGGTGACCAGGTATGGTTAGCAGCTGTCCACACGCTTCGCTCAAGCGGCGCAACGTCCTTTATGGCTAAGAACAAGGGCGTCCGGATCGTGATCACCCTCGAGTGCACGGAATGCCGGTCCAACCCCGCCAAGCGGTCCCCTGGTGTGTCCCGTTACACCACCCAGAAGAACCGCCGCAACACCACTGAACGGATTGAACTCAAGAAGTTCTGCCCGCACTGCAACAAGTCGACGGTCCACAAAGAGATCAAGTGATCTCAGCGGATTCATCGCTGCCTGCATTTCGTCCCCTTCCGTTCAGCCATGGCTAGTTCCTTCTTCAAGAAGCGTCTTTCACCGATCAAACCCGGTGATCCAATCGACTACAAAGACGTCGATCTGCTCAAAAAGTTCATCACCGAACGCGGCAAGATCCTGCCCCGCCGCCTGACGGGCCTGACGGCCAAACAGCAGCGGGATCTCACCAACGCCGTTAAGCGGGCCAGGATCGTGGCCCTGCTGCCCTTCGTGAACCCCGAGGGCTGATTCCCTGACGGCCACGCAGCTCCACTGCGGCGACCTGGTCGGCGTTCAGGAGCCCCGTGGCCCCCAATTGGCGGTGATCCTTGCGCTCCAGGGCAGCAAGGCACGCATCCAACTCGGCTTTGCCCCCAAAGAACAGCTCCTGCCTCTTCGGCAATTGGAGCTGCTGTGCCCCCTACCCGCCGGCTGCGATGCACCGCCGAGTTTGGGGGCTTTTCCTTGGCGCCTCACAGCCGAAGCCATCGCGGCCCATCGGCCGACCCCCCGGGGCTGGGGCACGGCCTGGCTGCTGCTGCTCGAGTCCAGCCAGGCCGTGGGCTTGGAGGAGTTCACGGACCTGTTGTGCGGCGACCGCCAACCGGTTCAGGTCGCCGCCTGCTGGATGGAGTTGGTGGGACAGCAGGCGATGTTCCGTCTGCGCCAGGGGGAGGTCAACGCCAGACCCCTGACGGATCTACGGGCGATGCGCCGAGACCACCATCGACAGCGGCTGCTGGAGCAACGGGAGCGCCGCTGGCTGGAGCTCCTGCAACGACGCCAACCCCTGCAGGTAGAGACCTTGCTGCCGGAGCAGCGAGAGCGGCTCGAACAGTTGAAGCAACTGGCCAGCGGCAGCCTGCAGGAGTCCCAGCTCGATCCGGGGCTGCGCCAGAGCCTCACCAGCCTGCACCTGGGCACGGACAAGGGCATCGACCGTGGCCTGCTGCGTCATCTGTTGGTGGCGCTGCAGCAGTGGGATCCGCACCATTTGGTGTCGCTGGCCGGCACCACCTGGGGCACAGGCTTTTCCGCTGAGCTCGAACGGGAGGCCGAACGGCTGGTGGAGCGCAGTGGCCAACCGCTGCCCGGTGATGCCGAGCGGCTGGATCTCACCCACCAGCGTTGCGTGACCATCGATGACGACGAC
>JBEIQU010000204.1:0-3696 GCA_040376355.1 Prochloraceae cyanobacterium
GGATGTATTCGGCGTGGCGATCGCGGGAGATCACCTGGGTGCTGGCGGTGTCGGGCACCAGACCGAGCTTGGCGCAGGCGATCTCCTCCACCCGCGGATCGGTGTTGGCGTAGGTGCCCATGGCGCCCGAGATCTGGCCCACGCTCACCACCCGCTCCAGGCGTTCCAACCGCTCCTGGTTGCGCACCACCTCCGCCAACCAGCCGGCCACCTTGAAGCCGAAGGTGATCGGCTCTCCGTGGATGGCATGGGAGCGGCCGATCATCACCGTGTCCTTGTGGGCGCGGGCGAGCTCGCGCAGGGCGTCGGCCAGCGTGTTGAGCTCCGTGCGCAGCAGCTGCACCGAGGCCTTCATCTGCAGGGCCACGCCGGTATCCAGCACATCCGAGCTGGTCATGCCCACGTGGATGTAGCGGCCCGCATCGCCCACGTGCTCGTTCACGTTGGTGAGGAAGGCGATCACGTCGTGGCGCACCTCCGCCTCGATCTCGAGGATGCGCTCCACGCTGAAGCTGGCCTTCTGTTTGATGGTGGCGACGGCCTCCGCCGGCACGCGGCCCAGGTCACAGTTGGCTTCCGTGGCGGCGATCTCCACATCGAGCCAGCTCTGGAATTTGGCCTGCTCACTCCAGATGGCGCCCATCTCGGGCAGGGTGTAACGCTCGATCAAGGCCGCTGCGGGCTCACATCCAGACCAATGTATGGAACAGCCCTGAGCGGGCTTCCGCTCAGGCCACGGCGGTGAGCTTGCGGTGCTCCACTTCCCACTGCACCAGGGGCCCCCAGGCCTGCTGACGCACCCAGCAGCGGCCGCCGCGGCACTGGATCAGCTGGAACGGCGGCAGGTCCGGCGGCTGGTTGCGCAGCTTCACGAAGCTGCCGGGCTGCAGCAGCTCGATCACGTTGGAGGCGAGGCGTGTGGGCACGGTGGGGGGCACAGCGTGGCGGGTGGTGCGTCGGGTGCGCGCCATGGAAGTCAGCGTGCTGTGGGGCCATCCTCTGGAGTGTTCCCCGTGGATGGCCCCCACCGCCCGGATTTGTTCCGTTTCCTCTGTGCTTTTGTGACGAAGCTGATGCCCATCCCCTGACGCGCCTTGCCGATGGCCCGCAAGCTCCGACTCGATCTGCACCTGGTGGAGCAGGGTCTGGCCAGCAGCCGTCAGCAGGCCCAGCAGCTGATCCGGGCCGGCCGCGTGCGCAGTGGCGACCGGGTGTTGGACAAGCCAGGGCTGGAGGTGCCGCCGGAGATTCCCCTGCAGGTGGAACAGCCGCCGCGATTTGTGTCCCGGGGGGGCGAGAAGCTGCTGGCGGCCCTGGAGGCCTTCCCGATCCACCTGGAGCAGCGGGTCTGCCTCGATGGCGGCATCTCCACCGGTGGGTTCAGCGATTGCCTGCTGCAGCACGGTGCCGCGCGCGTGTATGGCATCGATGTGGGCTATGGCCAGACCGCCTGGAGCCTGCGCACCGATCCCCGCCTGGTGCTGAAGGAGCGCACCAACCTGCGCCATCTGCAGCCCGACGACCTCTACGGCGAGGCGGACCCCTGGCCCGACCTGGCGGTGGCCGATGTGTCGTTCATCAGCCTGGCGCTAGTGCTGCCGGCCCTGGGGCGCCTGCTGCAGGCGCCGCGGCGGGAGGCGCTGCTGCTGGTGAAGCCTCAGTTTGAAGTGGGCAAGGCCCGCGTTGGCAAGGGCGGGGTGGTGCGCGACCCCCTGGCCCATGCCGATGCGATTGCGGGGGTACTGGCGGCGGCGCAGGCGGAAGGCTGGCGCCCCTGTGGGGTGGTGGCGTCTCCGATCACCGGGCCCGCCGGCAACCACGAATACCTGCTGTGGTTGCGCCAGGGGGACTGGCCCGCTGAGGACACACCCGTCAAAACGGCCCCTACGGAGGAGACCATTCGAGGGCTGGTGGCGGCCACATTGGCGGGCAGGGGGGCCGCCCAGTGACGGGCTAGGGGGCGCTGGGATGCCCCGGAGTCGTCAGATGGCGCTGCTGTCGCGATCGCCGGTGCGGATCCGGATCACCGAATCGATCGGGCTGATGAAGATCTTGCCGTCGCCGATCTCACCGGTGCGGGCCGCATCCTGGATGGCGCTCACCACGGTGTCGACGCGGTCGTCGTCCACCACGATTTCGAGTTTCAGCTTCTGCAGAAACTCCACGGTGAATTCCGAGCCGCGGTAGCGCTCCACCTGGCCCTTCTGGCGGCCGAAACCACGCACTTCGCTCACCGTCATGCCCACGATGCCGGCGTTCACCAGCGCCAGCTTCACGTCTTCCAATTTGAAGGGGCGGATGATGGCCTCGACTTTTTTCATGGCGGCTGGAGCTGGCTCGGGGGGAAGTCTGTCAGGAGTGAAGTCTGTCAGGAGACTTCGGGAACGGGAAGGGGACCGGGTCGCCCTGGACGGCCCGATGGCGCTCATTAGGCCGCAGCTGGTCGGTGCTGGATGTGGCGATTGCTACCGCTGACGCGCTGCGTAGCATCCGGGACCGCACCGATGCCGTTCCATGACCGCCGACCAGACCCGCACTCCCCTCTACGGCGAGCGGGCCATCGCCGAGGCGGAGTTGATCTGCTTCGACAACCCCCGGCCCGGGCGGGCCTACGAGATCGCCATCACCCTGCCGGAATTCACCTGCAAGTGCCCCTTCTCGGGCTATCCGGATTTCGCCACCCTGCGGCTGCTCTATCAGCCGGGCCCGCGGGTGATGGAGCTCAAAGCCATCAAGCTCTACGTGAACAGCTACCGCGAGCGCAGCATCTCCCATGAGGAGGTGACCAACCGGATCCTGGATGACTTCGTGGCCGCCTGCGAGCCGGTCTGGATGCAACTGGAGGCGGATTTCAATCCCCGCGGCAACGTGCACACGGTGATCCGTGCCAGCCACGGCAGCCGTCAGGCCTGTTGAGGAGTGCCCAGCTGCACATCCGCCACCAGGGCGGGTAGCTCCTGGGCAAACGCGCTGAGGTTGCGGTTGCAGAGCCCCCCCACGTGCAGCTTGCCCTGCAGGGGTTCAGCGATGGCCCACAGCTGACGCGTGGCGATCAGGCTGAGGCCGCCGCCCGCCAGGGCGATGGCAAACCCGGCGTACACCAGGGGGACGCCCGGGTCGCGTTTGAGCAGCAGGCCGCTGGCCGGCACCACAGCGGCGATCCGCAGCGGAATCCCCTGGATCTCCACCGCACCACCACCCGGCACCAAGGTGCCCAGCACCTCGGCGTCGGCGGAGTAGGCGGTCACCGGCCCCTGCTCACTGGAGAGGGCCAGCAGCACCGGATTGCTGCCATCGGGTCGGGTGGGCAGCACGATGCCCCACACCTGCTCCCCCAGCTGGGGGAAGCTCTGCAGCGGCAGCTCCAGGATGGGGCTCTGGCCCAGCTGCAGCTGGACCGCCGCCAGGGCCCAATCCGCCTGATAGACGGTCATCCCCTGGAAGCGCAGCGGATGGTTGACGCTGATTTCACGGCGGCTGGCCGCTGGGGGGGTGCCCGCGGCATCGCCGGGCTGCAGCTTGAGCTGCGAGCGGAACTGCTCCGGCCGGCCGGCGGGATCCCGCTCGATGCCGAAGTCCTCCAGGGTCACGCTGAGCTGGGTCTGGCCGCGGCGGTTCAGCAGTTCCAGCACGTTGCCCGGCGCCAGGAAGCGCTCCAGCCGTTGGCCCGCGAGGCTGCCCCAGGCGGCCCCCACC
>JBEIQU010000082.1:0-7044 GCA_040376355.1 Prochloraceae cyanobacterium
AGGCCTGCACGATGTCGTCGTCGACGCCGCGCACCAGCAGATTGGCCATGGCACCACGCTTAGCTGATAGCAATGCTATCGCCGGTTCTTCGATCGGTCGGCTCGAGCTGAGCGTTGTCGTCTGGCTCGAGCGTTCGTACATCGATTGTTCCCCTGAGCGCTCCGGCTGATCCGTCACGCAACCCGCCGGCCCTGGCGTTCGCCGCCGGGTGCCCATGATCCAGTCGATCACCACGGTGGAGCCCTTGAACTTCCACACGCCCACCCCATCGGCTTCGGTGCCGCTGAGCTTCACGGCGGGGCCGACGTGGAAGGGCACGCTGCCGCGGTTCTGGCCCGGCTGCCAGGCGGCATGGCTGAAGCCCTCGGTGCCCACGTCGCTGCGGGTGTCGGGCTCGGTGGCTTTGCCGGATGTCTGGGGCTAGGCGTGGGCCAGCACGTCTCGCAGTCCGGCAATGCGTCGCCAGGGCACTGCGGGGTGGCGATCGCGCACGCCATCGGGAATCTGCTTGGCGGCTTCACCCAGCAACTCAAGGTTGCGCAAGACGGCATCGCGGACCAGTTCATTGGCTTCGAACCGCTCAGCGCTTATGTACGCGCTGTAGCGCATCACCCTGGTGCAAAAGCGCTGCATGTCGCTCAGGAAGAGCGACCAAGCCCGGCTTCCGGCAGGATCAGCCAAGCGGAATCGCCTCCTGTTCGATGCGCTGACGCAGCTCGGCCCGTAGGCCTCGGCGGGTCACGAGATCCACCGGAACACGGAGTAGATCTTCCAGGGCCAGCTTCAGGTCCATGTATTGCTCAAAGCTGGGGCTGGCTGGGAATTCAACCAGCAGATCTAGATCACTACCCGGACCTGCCGAGCCGCGGACCACGGAACCGAAGACCTGGAGTGCTAGCCCGCCATGGGCAGCCGTGATGCTCTGCAGCGCTGGGGCCAGCCGGCGCAGCTCCTCAAGGGTTGGCGGGGAGGGAGATCCCATTGACCCATCATCGCGGCTCTTGCAAGGCTCCGCCTCTGCGCCCAACCAGCCAGCACGGGCGCCTCGTGCAGCCTTTACCAAGGGGTGACCCTGGAGGTGCCCGGCGCGGTGCTTATTGCGGTGCGTCAACAGCTTGTGGCCGGCGATGCCGGTGTGAGGTCGCTGCGTTCTTGGTCGTCGCTGTGACCCTTGCCATCCCTCTGAACCAACAGCAGGAGCAGACCTTGGCGGCAGCCGCCAAGCGCCTTGGGGGCAGCGCGACGGAGCTTGCGACGGCAGCCGTTCATGACCTGTTGGCTCAACCATGGACTGACATGGAGGCTGCCGCTCAGAGGGTGCTCGAGAAGCACCGCGAGGACTTGCGCCGTCTGGACTAGCAGCTGTTGTCGTGGTCGCCGTCCGCAACCTCGGCATGGCCCACCGGGGGACGACCTGTGGGTCGCGGCACTACAATGTGGTGCATGGAGAGGGGTGCATGAACAACCGCTCGCTGACCATCCGTCTCGATCAGGAGCTGGACCTGGAACTCGATGCCGCCTGTGCCGCGACGGGGCGCTCCCGCGGAGAGATCGTGCGTGACGCACTCCGGCGACAGCTCCAGTTGATGCGCTTTGAGCGCCTGCGCAGCCAGGCACTGCCCTTCGGGGAGGCAGCGGGCTGGCTCACGGACGAGGACGTGTTTGCCGCCGTGTCCTGAGCGGCGTGCGCGTTTTCCTGGATACCAACGTGCTGGTTAGCGCCTTCCTGGCACGTGGCCTCTGCGCCGATCTGTTTCGCCTCGTGCTCATCGAGCACACCCTCGTGACCAGTGAGGTGGTGCTCACAGAACTGCAAGACGTGCTCAGCCGCAAGGACCGTTTACCTGCTCCGCAGATCGCAGCCATCCAGGCGTTTCTGCGCGATCAGCCGGTCGGCCCCAGGCCTGCCCAGACCCTGCAGCTGGGCCTGGTGGATCCCGATGACGAATGGGTGGTGGCCAGCGCCGTCCTTGTGGATGCTGATCTGTTTGTGACGGGGGATCAAGGCGTCCTGGCCTGCATCCAGCCGCCACTACCGATCGTCAACCCGCGGGGCTGTTGGGAGCGGTTGCGCAGCTCGGACTGAGCAGCCTTGCCGTTCAGCAGCCAGGGTCCGGCTCCTCCGCATCCGCAGCTGGTCTGAAGCTGCATCAACTAGAGGCCCCTTGGCGGGAGCGCCCAGGGGCCTGGGCTTGCTGTTCGGCCTGCTGCTCCAGCCAGTAACAGGCGAGGTTCGAAAGCGAGCGGCCTTGATCATCACTCTGGGTGGCGAGCTGTTGATACAGCCCCCACGACACGGTGATCGTGATCCGCTGGGGCTTGCGGAAGCAGTTGGGGTCGCAGGGCTCGGTGGTGTTGGCTGCGCGGCGAGCCCCGCTTTGCGGCGTGACGGTATACATCAGGCGCCATCAATCACTAGATCCAGTCAAGGCCATGAAAGGGTCTGTATTCCAGCCAGGCGAGAGGATTGAGCTCCAATCTATGCAATCACTCCAAGAGCTCAAGCCTTCAAAAGGGTTGCGAGATCAGCTGTGTTGGGCGCACGGCACCTGTTGGCGATTCAATTATTGAATACGTTGCGTTGTATGGCGTTGAGGCGTGTTTTTGCAGAAGCCTGATGCATCCTTACCCTCCTAACGCTGGTCACAGCTAGTGCAGTGTTGTGGTGACCCGCGCCTAGCCCGCCCAGCCCGATGCCGAGAGACAAGCAACGCCTCCTCAAGCTCAGCCTGCTGGGTGTGGGCTGGGCCCTGGCCTGGGCCGGTTCAACGGCGTTGGCCCAGCAACCCGTACAACCCCTCCCGAAAGTGGGACCTTGCCCCCTGGGGTATTACAGCTCCGGCAGCTACTGCGTGCCCTCCCGCAGCGGCAACACCCGCGGTGCCCTCGAGAAGAACGGCGGTTCCTGCCCGCTGGGCTTCTACAGCTCCGGCAACTACTGCTTGAGCTCCCCCAGCAACAACCGCCAGGCCATCCCCAAGCAGGGCAGCGGTTGCCCCCTGGGCTGGTTCAGCTCCGGGAGCTATTGCCTGCAGAGCCGCTGAGCTTCAGCGCTGGCGCTCGGCCAGGTTTGACCACAGCCAGGCCCCAAGGCTCAGCACCGCGGCCCCGAAGGCGAGGAAGGCGATCAGCAGGTCAGTGCGTTCCATGGCGGCCAGCTTGCGTGCTGGGGAGAGGGGGCGCTGTGGCGGTGGCTGCACGGATCAGCGATCCCTGGCAATTCGAAGGGGATCTGGGCCCAATCCCGTAGCCCGTCCGCAGATTTGCAGCGCAGTGCTGCAAGGGTGGTGATCCTGGGGCATCCATCGCGAGGAGCACGCGATGCCCGTCGTGATTCAAAGCCGCAGCGCCGATGAGGCCGAGTGGAGTGATGAGGTGTGGCGGCGCACCCATTTCGAGGCCTATGTGGTGGCCAAAAACAAGGCCAAGCTCACCGGCCGCATCTATCGCCTGGTGGACGAAGACGGCGCGGTGCTCGAAGAGGTGCGCCACCTGGGCAGCAGCTTCAAGCGCTGACGGAGCGGCCCGCCAGGGCGGTGACCAGCCAGGCCACGATCAGCACCGCCGGGATCAGGGGGCTCATCAGCCGAGCCCCAGCTGGCCGAGGATGCCCTTGCCGCTGAGGGCTTCGGTGGCGATGGCGATCACGAACCCGAGCATGGCCAGGCGGCCGTTGAGGGATTCGGCGAACGGCACGAAGCCGGTGCGCTGGTAGGGAACCTTGAAAGTGGTGCTTGCGGAGCTGGCCATGGCGGTCAAGCGTTCGTTACAGAGCTTAATGCTTGGTGCTGGCGGTTTGGCTCAGCCCGTCTCCTGCTGGGTCTCCTCGTCCGGCTCGATCCGGTAGTACTCGCGGTCGTCGGAGCAGCACAGGTCGCCGTAATAGCGCTCCAGCACCGCATGGGCCTCGTCGTAGCTGGCGAACGTCTGGCCGGCGATGCCGTCGCCCTGGCCGTCGTCGCGGTGGATGCGGTAGCGGGTGGCCATGGCGTCAGCCCGGATCCGGCGGCAGCAGCCGCTCCAGGATCTCAGCCACCCCATCCACCAGCGGGCGCTGGCCGCCCAGCTTTGGGCTGTGAATCACGCCGCTGCGCAGTTCCGTGGCGCTCACCAGGGCCATGTCCTGCCCCTCCAGCAGCCGCAGCTGCTCCAGCGGCACCGTGAGCTGTCCCACGAACACATGGGCCAGCCGCCGCGGATGCTGGTGCAGAAACCGGAAGTGCAGCCCTTCACCGCACCAGCTGATCTCCTCCAGCAGCTCCCGCCGCAGCGCCTGCTCCGGCGTTTCCCCCGGCTCCAGGTGGCCGCCGAACAGCCCCCAGCACCCCGGCCCCACGATGCCCGGCACGTCGTCGCGCAGCTGCATCAGCCAGCGGCCCTCCCGCTGCAGCATCGCCAGAGCCACTGTCGCCGGCATGGACGCCATCCCTCCGCGGCTGCATCCTGGCGGCTGGATGGATGCCGCCCCTGAGCACCGTTGACGCCCTGATCGAGCGCTACCAGCTCCAGCCCCACCCCGAGGGCGGCTGGTACCGCGAGCTGCACCGCAGCCCCCTGGCGGTGCAGCGCGCCGATGGCAAGGGCCGCTCCGCCCTCACGCTGATCCTGTTTCTGCTGCCCGGCGGCGCCGTGAGCCGCTGGCATCGGGTGGCAGGCGCCGATGAGAGCTGGCACTTCATCGGCGGCGATCCGCTGGAACTGCTGCAGCTGCCCCCAGAAGGCGGCACCCCCGAGTGCTGCCGCCTCGGCTTTGCCCTGGAGGATCCCAGCCTGCTGCCGGTGGCGGTGGTGCCCGCCGGCTGGTGGCAGGCCGCCCGCAGCCTCGGCGCCTGGAGCCTGGTGAGCTGTTGCGTGGGCCCGGGCTTCAGCTTTGCTGATTTCAGCCTGCTGGCCGAGTGCCCCGGCGCTCCGCAACCCCCCGCTCCCCTGGCCGCCCTGCTCTAAGCCCCCATGCCGCCGCTTCTCCCCGGACGCTCCTCCCCCCGCTGGCTGGCCACGGCCCTGCGCTTCATCGGCACCGTGGCGGTGGCCATCTGGCTGGTGAGCGTGCTGCCCTATCTGCTGCTGTTCAGCCTGCTGCTGGCGCTGCTGCTGATCCCCACCCTGCGGCGGCTGCGCACCGAGCTCGAGCGCACCATCGATGTGCCGCCCCGCCCCCTCACCGACATCACCCCCTGGCACCGCAAGCTGCTCAAGCAGCTGGCCCTCTGGCAGCAGGGCCGGCGCTGATCAGCCCCTGGGGCGAATCTGCAGTTCGCGGGTGCCGCTGAGGGCATCGCGGCTGCGGCTGAACTGCCACTGCGGCAGCAGCCCCACGATCACCTCCGCCGTGGTGCGCACCGTGGATCCGAGCGCCAAATGGCCGCCGCAGACGTTGCCGTTGGCGTCGGCCACGCTGATGTGCAGGTGCGATCCGTTGGCGGCGAGCGTGCCGCTGAGGCTGAGGATCTCCAGATCGCCCGTGAGGCTGGTGAGCGTGTCGCGCCCCGCCAGCCGCAGCTGCAGCCGCTCCAGGCTGCCGATGCCGCAGATCACACAGCCGGCCTGCTCCTGCTGCTCCGCCAACAGCTGCTCCAGGCTCAACCGCAGATCTCGGCCGGGCTCCAGGCGGATCGGCAGGATGTGCAAGGTCATGGCTGCAGCTGGCGTTGGCGGGCCCGCAGCTCCCAGGGTCGCAGCAGGCCCCCCGGCGTGGCCCACACGCCGAGGCCCCGCAGCCGCGCCTCCGTTTCCAGGCGGCCGTAGGTCTGCCGGTCGCAGCCGCGGATGTACGCCCAGTACACAAAGGCGGCGCCGCTGGCCACCAGGGCCTGGTTGACGTTGCGGCCCCGATGGCTCAGCTCCACCACCTCCCGGCCATAGCGGTCGGTGGCCAGACGGCGCACGGCCACGGCGCTGCCCACCGGCAGCAGGGCCTGCAGCGCCTGCCGTGCCCGCTCCCCCTCCGGCCGCTGCCGCAGCTCCGGCGCATCGATGCAGGCCAGCCGCACCTTCAGCCGTGTGTCGCCGCGGCGCAACCGCAGGCTGTCGCCATCCCCCACCGACACCACCGACACCACCGTGGCGGTGTTGGCCTGTGCCAGCAGCGGGGCCAGGGCCAGGGCGATCCAGAGGCTCATGGCCCCAGTCTGTCGGGGGCTGCAGGCAGTCCTGGCCTCGACCCGCCAAGCTGGGGCCAGGCCCAGCCCCCTGATGGATCATCCGCTGCTGTTTGTGGTGGCACCCGCCGCCCTGCTCCCCGATGGGGAGGCCGATTGGGAGGATCTGGTGGCAGCCCAGCGCCACGGCCCCCGCGGCGCCTTTGCCCTGCGCCTGTTCACCGCGGCGGGGCAGAGCGCTGGCGACCTCCCCGCCCTGCCGTGGGATGGCCAGCTGCAGGGGCGCCTGATCTGTGATGCGGTGGTGCCCCAGTTCGACCCACGCCTCAATGCCATGGGGGTGTACCGCCGCCACTCCGACCGCGACGGTTTCCAGTGCCTTGATCGCTTTCCCCTGGCGGAGGCCAGCAACGAAACCTGCTGGTTCTATCCCACCCACGACGGCCGTTTTCTGAGCTGGGAGCGGGCTCTGGAGCTGGGGCTCGAGCCCGGGGCCGTGGCGCCGGATGCCCAGGCTGCCGTGCCCGCTGACTACGACCGCGGCCTGCTCACCGTGCTCTGGAGCCTGCTGGCCGACGACGCCAGCCTCACCTGCGTGGGCCTCACCTACGGCGGGCAGCGGATCGAATGGCCCCGGGCCCACAGCCTCCCCGAACCCATGGCCACTTGGAGCCTGTTTTCCGTGAACAGTCAGGCCGATGTGGCGCTCACGATCGAGGCCTCCCAGACGGTGTTCCTCGAGAGCAGCGCCGAGGCCTAACCCAGGGGCTAGGGCCGCTCAGTTGCCGCTGTTCACCAGGGCCTTGCAGCTGCTGGTGTCCACCAGCGCCGTCACCTGGTTGGTCTCCTCCTCACGGATGCGGTAAGTGCGGCCGTCGGAGCAGCAGCGGGTCTGGGCCTCCAGCTGGGCCCAGTACTCCACCGCCGCACGGCCCTGGATCCTCC
>JBEIQU010000167.1:0-4438 GCA_040376355.1 Prochloraceae cyanobacterium
GCCCGCCGCCAAGGCCAGTGCCGCCAAAACGGTGACCGTGGGCAAACTCAGCGCCCAAGAGCTGATCCGCGCCTTCGAGGCGGAACAGATCGCCAAGCAGGCCAAGGATCTGCCGGAGATCTATGTGGGTGACACCGTGCGCGTGGGCGTGCGCATCACCGAGGGCAACAAGGAGCGCATCCAGCCCTATGAGGGCGTGGTGATCGCCAAGCGCCACGGCGGCCTCAACGAAACCATCACGGTGCGCCGCATCTTCCAGGGCGTGGGTGTGGAGCGGGTGTTCCTGCTGCACAGCCCCCAGGTGGCTTCCGTGAAAGTGGAACGCCGCGGTAAAGTGCGACGGGCGAAGCTCTTCTATCTGCGTGACCGAGTGGGCAAAGCCACCCGCGTCAAGCAGCGCTTCGATCGCTGAGGCCTTACGCCTTCAGTTCCCAGGGTCGCCGCCACCGGTCGCGACCCGTCGAGCGATTCGATTTCGATCGGATCGGGCTCGGCTGAGGGAGCATCGGCCCTGCGCCGTTAGTTCAGTTGGTAGAACGCAGGTCTCCAAAACCTGATGTCGGGGGTTCAAGTCCTCCACGGCGCGTTCGGTGCTCTCCCCCTGCAGTCTCTTCGTTCCGGACATGGAGTTGGATCTACAGCCCGGTGATGTGGTCAAAGTTTTGGAGTCCGCTGCCCTTGGTTGGGTGCGCGCCCGTGTGATCCGCGTCAAATCCGGTGGCCGCGTGGTGGTGCAGAGCGATCAAGGCCGTGAATTCACCGCCCGTGGCAATCAAGTGCGCTTGATCGAACCCGCCGGCTTCCGCCCCTAAGCACTCCCAATACGGGCCAACGACGCCCCACCGCTGAAGCCCACCCTCTGGGTGGGCTTTTTGCTGTGTTGAAGCTGATCCCTCAGGGTCTTTGACCCGAGAGCCAGGGATCCGTTGGGTGATCAGTCAGCAGATCCGCTGAACGATGAGTTGACGGAGGGCAGGCAGTTGACGGAGGGCAGGGCGACAACGGATACTTTTGAAGTCGCAACAGCGGCAGCGACGCGCCCCAAAGGCCTGTCAGAGCGTGCTTTCTGAGCACTCTTGGGACTGTAGTTCAATCGGTTAGAGCACCGCCCTGTCACGGCGGAAGTTGCGGGTTCGAGCCCCGTCAGTCCCGTTCTCATTCAGTCAGAGGAGCAGAGGCCAGTGGCGGCAACTGGAGCGGCGGTCCGTGTGCGTCTCGCCCCCAGCCCCACCGGCACCCTGCACATCGGCACCGCCCGCACGGCGGTGTTCAACTGGCTGTTCGCCCGCCGCCAGGGCGGTCAGTTTCTGCTGCGCATCGAAGACACCGACAAAGAGCGCAGCAAGCCGGAATACACCGCCAACATCCTCGAAGGCCTGCAGTGGCTCGGGCTCACCTGGGATGGCGAGCCCGTGGTGCAGAGCACGCGCATCGCGGAGCATCGCCAGGCCATCCAGCAACTGCTTAACAGCGGCCACGCCTACCGCTGCTATGCCACCGAGGCGGAACTCACCGCGATGCGCGAACGCCAGGCCGCCGAAAACCGCGCCCCCCGCTACGACAACCGCCACCGCGATCTCACCCCAGAGCAGGAACAGGCCTTCATCGCCGAGGGCCGCGAAGCCACGATCCGCTTCCGCATCGATGACAGCGCCACGATCACCTGGACGGATCTGGTGCGCGGCGAGATGCGTTGGAGCGGCGCCGACCTCGGGGGCGACATGGTGATCGCCCGGCGCGCCCCCGCCCATCAGATCGGCGACCCCCTGTACAACCTGGTGGTGGTGGTGGATGACGCCGCCATGGCCATCACCCACGTGATCCGCGGCGAAGACCACATCGCCAACACAGCCAAGCAGCTGCTGCTCTACGCCGCCCTCGGCGCGCCGGCTCCCGTGTTTGCCCACACGCCGCTGATCCTCAACCAGGAGGGGCGCAAGCTCTCCAAGCGCGATGGCGTTACGTCAGTGAGCGACTTCCGCGCCCAGGGCTACACCGCCGAAGCCCTGGCCAATTACATGACCCTGCTGGGCTGGTCGCCACCGGAGGGCATGGGTGAGCGCTTCTCCCTGGCGGAAGCCGCGGCGGTGTTTGATTTCGACCGCGTCAACAAGGCCGGTGCCCGCTTCGACTGGGACAAGCTCAACTGGCTCAACAGCCAGGTGCTGCATGAGCGCGGTCCGGCCCAACTGCTGACGGAGCTGCAACCCCTGTGGACCGCCCAGGGCTGGAGCGCAGACCCCCCCTGGCTCGAGCAGCTCTGCACCCTGCTGGGCCCATCGCTGGTGACCCTGCAGGACGGCCTGGAGCAGGCCCGGCCCTTCTTTGAGCGACCCGAACTCAACGACGCGGCCCAGCAGCAATTGGCGAGCGATGGGACACGGCCCGCCCTGGCGGCCCTGCTGGAGCTGTTGCCGGAGGGGGCGCTCAGCGCCGATGGCGCCCAGGCCCTGCTGGGGGAGGCGGTCGCCGCGGCCGGCGTCAAGAAAGGGGTACTGATGAAAACGCTGCGGGCCGCCCTACTCGGCAGCCTCCAGGGGCCCGACCTACTCACCACCTGGCTGCTGCTCCAGCCCAGCGGAGAGGCCCGTCAGCGCATCGCCCGCTGCCTCTAAACCGATCGCCGCACCAGGATCAGCGCTGACCAATCCCAGCCGCTGGGCCAGAGCGGGGGCCGTCAGCCCCTGCAGGCTCACACTCAACAGGATGGTGAGAAACACCAGTCCCTTGAGGGTGCCGCCGCCCGGCACCCCGGCCTGATCCAGCTCGAGGGCGAACAGGCTGGCCACCGCCGCGGTGACGATCCCCCGCGGGGCCACCCAGGCCACCAGCAACGTTTCCCGCCAACCCAACGACTCCAAACCCAGGCCGCTCAGCTGCACCACCAGCCAGCGCACGGGCGACAGCGCCAGCACACACAGCACGCCGCCCCAACCCAAGGGGCTCAGTTCCGCCCAGGAGAGATCGGCCGCCAGCAGGGGAAACAGCACCGTGATGGCCAGCTGGGCCAACTGGGCAATCCACTCATCCAACTGGGTGGCCCGCTGATCAAGCCGCAGCCCCACCACCACGCCGGCACTCACCGCAGCGGGCAGTCCCCCCTCCGGCAGCACCACTTGGGTGCCGGCGACCAACAGGAACAACGCCCCCAGGGTGAGCTGCAGCTGCAGGGCATCGGCGGCGGCGGGCAGGCGAGCTAGCACCGCCACCAACAGCCAACCGGTGGCGGCTCCGATCAGGGCACCACCGCCCAGCCGTAGCAGCAGCAGGGCCGCCACGTCCTGCCAGCGGTGCAGATCCCCAAGGGCCAGCTGCAGGAGCAGCAACGCCAAGACGGCAGCGGCGGGTTCCAGGATCAGCCCCTCCGCCTCCAGCAGCCGCGCCAATGCGGGCTGCAGCCGCATCTGCTGCACCATCGGCGTGATCACCGTGGGGCCGGTGGCCAGGGCAATGGCCCCAAACACCCAGGCCAAGGGCCAGGCCAGGCCGGCCAGCCCATGGGCCAGACAGGCGCCCCCCACCAGGCCCAGAACGGCACGCACCAGCACCAGCTGCACCACGGCGCGCTGCAATTCCCGCCCCGCCAGCCGCAGCTGCAGGCCGCCATCGAACAGCACCAGGCTCACCAGCAAAGCCACCACCGGCTCCAGCCCCCGGCCCAGACTTTCCGGCTGCACCAGATCGAGGCCGGCCCGCCCGATCAACAGCCCAACCCCGAGCAGCAACACCACCGCAGGCAAGCCGCTCAACCGGGCCAGCAGCCGGGCCATGGCGCCGGAAAAGCTGGCGACCCCCCAGAGCAAGTCGGTGGTCAGAACCGGGGGCTTCAGAACTCCTCACCCGTCAGGGCGCCGTAGACCGGCTCCACCCGGATGCCCTGGACGGCACTGGGGCGCACCACCAGGTACTCACCCGGCAGATCCTGGATCGGCACGTTGATGAAGGCGTCGGCCGGGCCGGCATTCAGCACGCTGCCGTACCACTGCTGGAAGGCCTCCAGATCGGGGAAGTGCACTACGGGCGTGTGGCCGCCGGCCAGCAACAGATGGATGGCATAGCGGCTGGGGGTACGGGCCATCAGGGGGGCGCGGCGAGCCGAAGCACATCCCCAGGATGCTGCAGGCACAGGGGTTGCGCAGCGGCGGGGGCATAGAGCGGATGGCGGGGCTGGCCGGCGGCGGTGAGCGCCAGGGCCAGCAGCGGCGTGGCGGGCGGCACCTGGGCCGCGAGCAGCGGCAGCACCTGCCGATCCCGATCCCGCCAGCGGCCACCGTTGCCCCAACCCAGCCAGACGGCATCGCCGGGCTGCAGGCCGGCCAGACGGTCCACGAGCCAACGGTCGTTGCTAGGGCCCACCGGTTGCGGGCTGCGGCGCAGCACCGCTGGACTGACGCTGATGCGGCTGAACAGGTTGAGCACCTCCAGACCGCCAAACCCC
>JBEIQU010000236.1:0-3244 GCA_040376355.1 Prochloraceae cyanobacterium
AGACCATCCCCCAGCCCCGCCAGCAGACATTCACTGGGCAGCAGCAGGCGCACATCGCTGCGCAGGGGGGCACTGGCGGCCAGGGTCTGGCTGCCCAGCAGCACAGCGGCGATCACCAGGCCCGTGACCAAACGGCTGCTGCCGATCGGGTGCCGCGGTTCTGCAGTGGTCATGGCAGGCACCGTCCAGGGGGCGAAAGCTAGATGGATTTCCCTGACTAGGCTCATCCTTTCCACAGTTGGTCGCATGCAGTCCCCCGCCGATGCCCGGCGCACCCGCCCGGGGCGTCGATTCCGCGCCTGGGTGCTGCAGTTGGGTCTCGGTTGTGGGGTAGCGGCTTCGCTGCTCAGCGCTCCGGCGGCCCAGGCCATCCCCGAGGCGGAGGCCTACAAGAAGCTTCAGGTGATTCCGGTGTTCGTGATCACCGATCCGAAGGGGGTGCCCCTGCCGATTCCGCGGGAGAAAGCCCTGGTGCTGCCCCTCTACATCGAGAGCGCCCAGGCCAACCGCGAGCTGGCGGCCCTCAACAAGAGCAACCCCAGCGTCAAGGCGATCGTCACGCCGGTGCCGCTCAACGTGATGAACGAGAGGATCCTTGAGCTCAACAAGCAGCTCAAGGATAAGAGCAAGCCCCTTGTGGCACCGGTGATGGTCACCGACGCCGATCGCCAGCAGGCCTACACGCTGCTGAAGGCTGAGGGCCTCACCGATCAGCAGATCCAGGAGGGCTTGAGCGTGCCCGTGTTCTTCACCAGACCCTTCCTCACGCTCAACACCCCCGAAGGCCCCCGCGGCGTGTTCTTCCTGGGCTACGCCGAGCTGCAGCGGGCCCTCTCCCAGGTGCCGGAGGGCGACCGCCAGAAGCTCAAGCCCCAGGTGGCGGATCTGACGGTGGTGCTGCAGGAAATCATCAAGTCGCCCAAGGACAACTTCGTGATCTTCCCCACGCCGGAGTACTTCCGCCTGGTGAAGGAGAGCCAGGCCAAGGCGCAGCCCGCGAAGCCCTAGGGCTCGCCCTCGCCCCTCGTGTCCGGCCTGGCCGCCGGCCACAGCTGCGTCAGCAGCCCGGCCCCCAGCAGCACCCCGCCGATCGCCAGCGCCAGGGGGCGGTTTTCGGCGGCGGCCCCGTCGCCACTCCAGGCGGCGGCCGCCAGGAACGCTCCCCCGAGCAACAGGCTGGGCACCAGCACGATGCCGCGGGCGGTGCGGTTCAGGCTCATGGGCTCCAGGGTCAGGAACAGTCCGCCGGTCGGCTGGCCAGGCCGGCGCTGATCAACCCGTCCGACAGGTCCATACCGTTCCGGTCGGCGCCGTTTAGGTACGCGCCGTTGAGGGGTTGCACCCGTGCCACCAGGGTGCCGTCGTGGTTGCCGGTGGGGCGGAGATTGACGCGGGTGCGCCGCGGCAGGCCCTGGCGCAGCCAGTCGGCGGCGACGGCCTCACCCCCCTCGGGAATGGTGAGACAGGCCAGCTCCACGGTGTAGGTGCGGTTGTGGTCTCCCACCTGCAGCAGGTTGCCGCTGCGCACCTGCAGCACCTCCGCCGCCTGGGCGGCCGGGGTCCACAGCAGCAGTGACAAGCCGAGGCACAGCAGCAGGGCCAGGGCGGCCAGGGGACGCCTCAAAGCTTGGTGCCGCAGTGGGGGCAGTAGAGGCTGCTGCTGTCGGTGGTGTGGTGGCAGTTGTGGCACTCGCGGCTGGTGTCGATCGCCAGCTCCGGGTGGGAGGGCAGGCCCACCATCTGGGCATTGCTGGCCCCCGGCGGCACCATCGGATAGCAATTCTCATTGCGGCGCACCACCACCTCAATGAAGGCGGGGCCGTCGTGCTGGAGGGCGTCGCTGAGCTGTTGGCGCAGGCTGGCGCGCTCGCTGATGCGCACCCCCTTGACGCCGAAGGCCTCGGCCAGTGCGGGGAAGTCCGGCATGCCGCCGGTCATCTCCGACGCGGAGTAGCGCTCGCTGTAGAAGCTCTCTTGCCACTGGCGCACCATCCCCTGCCAGCCGTTGTTGAGCACCACCACCTTCACCGGCAGGTTGTACTGGCTGAGGGTGCCCAGCTCCTGGATGTTCATCAGGATGCTGGCGTCACCGGCCACGCAGATCACCTGCTGGTCGGGGAAGGCGGTCTGCACGCCCATGGCGGCGGGCATGCCGTAGCCCATGGTGCCCAGGCCGGCGGAGCTGATCCAGCGGCGTGGTCCCGTGTGCAGGAACTGGGCAGCCCACATCTGGTGCTGGCCCACGTCCGTCGTGACATAGGCGGCCGGGGCGAGCTCCTGCAGCAAGGCCACCACCTCCTGCGGGGCGATCTCTCCCTCGGGGGCGGGCACCACGAGCGGGTAGTGCTGCTTCCAGCTCTCGATGCGCTCCAGCCAGGCCTCGGTGCGGCCCTCTGAGCCCTCGCCGGCGCTGGCGCTGAGCAGGCTCTCCAGGGCCTGCTTCACGTCGGCCACCACCGCCACATCGGGGATGCGGGTCTTGCCCATCTCCGCCGCATCGATGTCGATGTGGATCACCTGGGCCCGGGGGGCGAACCCATCCAGCCGGCCGGTGACGCGGTCGTCAAAGCGGGCGCCGACGGCGATCAGCAGATCGCATTCGGTCACGGCGAAGTTGGCGTAGGCGGTGCCGTGCATGCCGAGCATGCCCACCGCCAGGGGGTGCTGCTCATCGAAGGCCCCCTTGCCCATCAGGGTGGTGGTGACGGGCAGCTGGAAGCGCTCCGCCAGCTGGTGCACCAGCGCATGGGCGCTGCTGCTGATGGCGCCGCCCCCCACGTAGAGCAGGGGGCGCCGGGCCTGGCGGATCAGGGCCAGGCAGGCCTCAACCGCGGCTGGATCCGCCAGGGGGGAGGGCTTGAAGCCGGCCGGGATGGCGCTGCCTGGCTCCACCGGGATGTAGTCGAATTCCTCGACACCCACGTCCTTGGGTACGTCGATCAGCACCGGTCCGGGGCGGCCGCTGGCGGCGATCAGGAAGGCCTCAGCCACGATGCGGCCGATGTCCCGCGGGTCGCGCACCACCCAGGAGTGCTTCACGATCGGCAGGGTGATGCCGAAAATGTCGGTTTCCTGGAAGGCGTCGGTGCC
Source organism: Prochloraceae cyanobacterium (assembly GCA_040376355.1). GTDB lineage: Bacteria > Cyanobacteriota > Cyanobacteriia > PCC-6307 > Cyanobiaceae > Vulcanococcus. The sequence goes on from JBEIQU010000236.1 coordinate 3,091, forward strand.
GATCGCGGCCCGGGGCACCTGGCCGGTGATGACAACCATCGGCACCGAGTCCATTTGGGCGGTGGCGATGCCGGTGACCAGGTTGGTGGCGCCGGGGCCGGAGGTGCCGAAGCACACACCCACCTGGCCGGTGGCGCGGGCGTAGGCGTCGGCG
>JBEIQU010000028.1:0-11475 GCA_040376355.1 Prochloraceae cyanobacterium
ATCAACACCGTGGTGGATATCACCAATCTGGTGATGTTGGAGCTGGGACAACCCCTGCATGCCTTTGATGCCGACCGGCTTGGTGCCCTGAGCGGTGACAGCGCTTCTCCACCGAGATCCGCAACCTGCAACGCACCGACGTGCTCGAGGTGGAGGAGAACTTCGCCAAGGGGCAGAAGGGCAGCTCCGCCATGCCCCACAAACGCAATCCCATCCGCAGCGAGCGCATTGGCGGCCTGGCGCGGGTGCTGCGCAGCTATGTGGTGGCCGCCCTGGAAAACTGCGCCCTCTGGCACGAGCGCGACATCAGCCACAGCTCGGTGGAACGCATGATGCTGCCGGACTGCTCCGTCACCCTGCACTTCATGCTGCGGGAGATGACCGAGGTGGTGAAGGGCCTGGGGGTCTACCCCGACAACATGGCCCGCAACATGAACGTCTACGGCGGCGTGGTGTTCAGCCAGCGGGTGCTGCTGGCCCTGGTGGAGAGCGGCATCAGCCGTGAAGACGCCTACCGGATCGTGCAGCGCAACGCCCACACCGCCTGGAACACCGAAGGTGGCGACTTCCGGGCCAATCTGGCGGCCGATGCGGAGGTGACCGCCCGGCTCAGTCCGGCGGAGCTGGCCGACTGCTTCTCCACCGACCTGCACCAGGCCAACCTGTCGGTGATCTGGGAGCGCCTCAGCATCTAGCCCCAGCGGCGCCACGCCGAAGCGCTGCCGCTGCAATGGTTTGGGCACCCCACAGGGGGGTGCCCGCGCCCGCTACTTTCCCGGCCCGGAAAGGGTGTCGCCAATTCCCGGCCTAGCGGACCCCACTGTTAGCGCCGCTGCGGCCGGGCGCCAGCCGTGCAGATGTACTGCTTGCCCCCTAGGCCCGGTGGTAGGGGCCGCCCTGCTGAATCGACTGGGCGCGGTAGAGCTGCTCCAGCAGCAACAGGCGAGCCAGTTCGTGGGGGAAGGTCATCGGCGAGAGGCTGAGGGGCCAGCTGGCGGCTGCCTTGAGGGCCGGATCCACCCCGTCGGCCCCGCCGATCACGAAGGCCAGGCGCTGGGAGCCTGACCCCTGCAGGCGCTCAGCAAAGGCCACGGAGTCAAACCCCTGGCCCTCCTCCGTGAGCACCACCAGCTGCTCCTCGGGCCGCAGTGCCGCCCGAATCGCCTCCGCCTCCCGGGCCATGCCGCCATCGCGCAGCTCCAGCACCTGCAGCCCCGGCAGGCGCTTCAGGTAGAGGGCCACCCCCTCCTGCACCCAGCCCTTGCGCAGCCGGCCTACCACCAGCAGACGAATCCGGGAGGGGTTGATCACCGCGCCATGCCCGCCGCCTGGCACGCTACCGGCAGCCGGCCCGCCCCCATGCCCCTGGCCCTGTTCTGGACCCCCTACGCGGACTGGATCTACACGGTGGTGAGCACCGGCGGGCTGCTGCTGCTGGTATGGCTGGTGCTCAGGCCGCGGCCGTGACCGCGGGGTTGCGCTCAGTGGCCGGGTTGAGGCTGCCGCCGGCGGCCAACAGATCGATGGGCTCACACACCGGGAAGCGGTTGATCGCCTTGAGGGCCGCACGGGCGTTGCTGCGCAGCTGCTCGCTGATGGCCTCGCAATAGGGAATCTGGGCCAGCAGATCCACGGTGCGGCGCATGATCCGCACCACATCCCCCTCATCGAGGGAGGTGTTGGCGATCAGATCGCTCCAGCTCACCCCCTTGGCCCAGGCGTACACCAAGCCCATCAGTTCCGCCTCGAACCACAGGGGCATCACCACCGCAGCGCGCTCCTGCTGACGCTGCAGCTCTCGGCGGATCCCGCGCAGATCATGCAGGGCCTCCTCCGCGGCCGGCGGCGTCGGGAAGCCACTCCAGAGATCAGGGCGGTTCACCTCCGTGGAGAGCGCTTCCAGCACCGCCGCCAGATCCGGCGGTTCCAACTCATCCAGGTGGCCGCTCATCAGCGCCAGCCCCAACCAGAGCTCGTTGTCGCCGCGCAAGGCCGCCACCGTGCGGCCGATGTCCGTGGGATCGAGCCCCTCCTCACCGGCCAGGCAACCGAAGTGGCGCAGGATGTCGATCAGGGCCAGGAAGGTGTCCCAGTGGCGGTTGGCGCGGAAGTGCAGGATCCGCTGCCGTTCCTCAATCTCCGCCTCCAGTTCTTCGATGCGGAAGCGCTGCTTGCGCAGCTTCTTGCGGTCGCCGGCCTGGTGGGCCGGATGGAGCTCCAGGGCCAGCTCCAACTCCCGCACCAGGTGGGCCTGGGCCTGCACCTCCCCGGCCAGGTCGTACTGGGGGGTGGTCATGTCGTGGCGGCGGGCCATGTGCGCCACCGCCAGGGCCAAGCCACCGCTCGACTGATCGCCGTGCCGGATCTCCCCGGAGCGGTGCAGCTCGGGCACCGGCAGCTCCTTCACCTGCAGGCAGCTCAGCTCGGCATGCAGGCTCACCACGGCACTGCAGGGCAGCAGCACCCAGACGTTCTCATCGGTGAGGCAACAGAGCAACGGAAACTGGCCCGGCCCCTCCACCTTCTCCACGATCACCGCCGGGGTAACGCGACTGCGCAGCACCGGAGCCTTGAGGCTCACCAGGGTGCCCTCGCTGGCAAAACGCAGCGCCAAGGTGAGTTCGTGGGCCAGGGTTTCCTCGGCCTGCTGTTGCAAGATCCGCAACAGACGGCGCTCCTCCCGCAGACGGCTGCGCTGCTTTTCATAGTCCTCAAAATCGTCCCAGGCCACCTCCTGCACACCGCTGCTGAGCTGGTCGAGCTGCAGCCGCAGCTCAGCGATGCGCGCCTCGTCCTCCGCCAGATCGAGGGTGGCCAGATAGCGGCCGAAGCTGCGCTCCACCAGCTCCTGGGCCTTGGCCAGGTCGTAGCGCTGCAGCAGGTTGAGCACCATGCCGTAGCTGGGGGTGAACTGACTCACCAGGGGATCGGCGGGGCTGGTGGCCAGCTGGCCCGCTTCCCGCACCCCCTCGAACCGGCTCTGCACCGTCACCACATAGCCCTGGGAATCGAGCCCGCGCCGGCCGGCCCGGCCCGCCATCTGCAGGAATTCACTGCCCATCAGGGGGCGATGGCCGCGCTCGGTGCGCTTGGAGAGGGCCGAGATCACGGTGCTGCGGGCGGGCATGTTGATGCCGGCCGCCAGGGTTTCGGTGGCGAACACCACCTTCACCAGGCCCTGCTGAAACAGCTCCTCGATCAGCTCCTTCCAGGCCGGCAGCACGCCGGCATGGTGGGCGGCGATGCCCCGCAGCAGGGCGTCGTCATGGCCGCCATCGCGCACCGCCTCGGGGGTGGCGGCGATGAATGCCTCCAAGCGGGCACGGATGCGCGCCTGCTCCTGGGGGTTCACCAGGCACACCTTGCCCAGATCGCGCACCGCCTTGTCACAGCCGCGGCGGCTGAAGATGAAATAAATGGCCGGCAACATCTCCCGCTCGGCCATCTGGGCCACCACAAACCCCAGCGGCGGGGCTTCGGGCTGCGGCGGTTTGGGGGTCTTGGGCCCCTTGCGCTTGTTGCCCTTCGGGGCCCGCCACACCTTGCAGTTGGGGTGCAGGCCCGTGCCCTCGTCATTGAGCAGCGGATGCAGGCCCTTGGCGCTACAAAAGCTGAACTGCAGCGGCACCGGCCGGAAATCACTCAGCACCAGCCGCGTCGGGCCGTGCACCCGCTCGATCCAGTCAGTGAGCTGCCCGGCGTTGGCCACCGTGGCGGAGAGGGCCACCAGCTGCACGGGCGGCGGGCAGTGAATGATCGATTCCTCCCAGACGGTGCCGCGCTGAGAGTCGTTCATGTAATGGCACTCATCGAGCACCACCGCCTCCACATCCGCCAGCGGGTCGTCGCCAGCGTCCGCTTCCGCATACAGCATGTTGCGGAAGATCTCCGTGGTCATCACCACGATCGAGGCTTCCCGGTTCACCGTCAGGTCACCGGTCATCAGGCCGACGCGCTCCGTGCCGAACTGCTCGCGGAAGTCGCGCAGTTTCTGGTTGGAGAGCGCCTTGAGGGGCGTTGTGTAAAACACCTTCTGGCCATGGGCAAGGGCCCGGTGGATGGCGTATTCGCCCACCAGGGTCTTGCCGGAGCCCGTGGGGGCACTCACCACCACGGAGTGCCCCTGGTTGAGGGCATCGATGGCCTCCAGCTGGAAGCCGTCGAGCGGGAAGGGGAACAGCTGATCAAGCGGCGGCACGCTGCCACCACTCGCGGGGGCACCGGGCACCGTTGCTCTGCTGCTGGGCATTAGCAGATCCTATGGGCTGCGGCCCGGCGGCAGACTGGTTTCCGAACCCCTGCACGCGGCAGGGGGCCAGGCGGAACCGGGCGGTGGCAACGGCGAGCGACTCAACAGCGATCCCCGGGCCAGCCGCCGACGACCCCTGGGCGGCACCCTTGGCGGCGGACCTGGCGGACCTGCCGCCCCAGCGGCGACGGACCCTGCGCCCGCTCGAGCCCTGCGGCCCTGCCGGCCTGCGCCCGTTGGCGGGCGGCGCGTCAGCGTCGGAGCCCCTGCTGGATCTGGCCAGCAACGACTACTTGGGGCTGGCCTGCCACCCGCAGCTGCAACAGGCCGCCACCGCCGCGATCAGCCGCGATGGCGTGGGGGCCGGCGCCTCGCGGCTGGTGAGCGGCAGCCGGCCGGTGCACCAGCAGCTCGAGCAGGCCCTGGGGGCCTGGCTGGGGCGGCCGCGGGTGCTGCTCTTCCCCAGTGGCTTCCAGGCCAACCTGGCGGCGGTGCAGGCCCTGGCGGATCGCCACTCGCTGGTGCTGGCGGACCGCCTGATCCACCACTCACTGCTGGTGGGGGTGAAGGCCAGCGGCGCCCAGCTGCAGCGCTTTGCCCACAACGACCTGACGGCCCTGCAACGGCGGCTGGAGGAGGCCCGCAGCACGGCGCCGCAGCGCCGGTTGCTGGTGCTCAGCGAAAGCCTGTTTTCGATGCAAGGCACGAGCCCCGATGTAGCCCGCCTGGCGGAGCTCTGCCGGCGCCATGGGGCGGCCCTGCTGCTGGATGAGGCCCATGCCCTGGGGGTGCTGGGGCCGGAGGGCCGCGGCCTGGGCCATGGCCTGGCAGGGGTGAGCCTGATCAGCGGCACCTTCGGCAAGGCCTTCGGCAGCGGCGGTGCCTTCCTGGCGGGCGATGTGCTCGTGGGCGACTGGCTGCTGCAGCACTCCGGTCCGTTCCGCTACACCACCGCCCTGGCCCCGCCCCTGGCGGCTGCCGCTTTGGCGGCCCTGGAGTGGATCCGTGCCGACCCCGATCGCGGCCTGGCCCTGCTGGAGCGGGCGCGCCGCTGGCGCGACGGGCTGGAGGCCGCCGGCTGGCCCCGCCCCCCCGGTCATGGGCCGATCCTGCCGCTGCTGGTGGGCAGCGATCAACGGGCCCTGGCGCTGCAGGAGGCGTTGGAGCGGGCCGGGATGCTGAGCGTGGCGATCCGCCCCCCCACCGTGCCCGAAGGCAGCGCCCGCCTGCGTCTGGTGCTGCGTCACGACCTGCCGGCCGGCAGCCTGGAGCGGCTGCTGGCCGCCCTGGGGTCGCCATGAGCGTGGAGCTCCTGGCGATGCATGGCTGGGGGGGCGACAGCCGCGCCTGGGCCCCCTGGGCGCTCGAAGCCAGCCAGCGGGGCTGGCAGCTCAGGGCTGGCGAACGGGGCTACGGGGCCCTGCCCCCACTGCAACCCGCATGGGATGGCCAAAGCCGGCACCGCATCCTGTTGGGCCATTCCCTCGGCCCCCATCTGCTGGAGCCCCAGCTGTGGGCCAGCGCCACAGCGGTGGTGCTGCTGGCCAGCTTTGCCGCCTTCGTGCCGGAGGGCCGCAGCGGCCGGCCACTGCGCACGGCCCTCGCCGGCATGGCCGCCCAACTGCGCGCGGGCAACGGCGAGGCCATGCTGCGTCAATTCCTGGGCCAGGTGGCCTCCCCCTTCCCCCCGGAGCGGCTGCCACACGGTCCCTTGGAGCATGGCCTCGGCAGGGTTGGGGCCGACCGGCTGTTGGCGGACCTGGAGCTGCTCGCCGCCACCACCGACCTACCGGGGGGCCTACGCGACGCTGCACCCCACCAGCTGCCGGTGTTGATCGTGGAGGCGGCGGATGATCAGATCGTGTGCGCCGCCAGCCGCGAGCAGCTCAAGGCACGGCTGCCGAAGGCCACGGTGATCACGCTGCCCAGGGCCGGCCACGGCCTGCTGGGGGCAGGGGTGAGCACGGCGGTGCTCAACTGGATTGCGGATGGTCTTGCTTGAACCCGCCGCCACCGCCGCCACACCGTTCAGCCAACGGGTGCAGCACTGCTTCGGCCGCAGCGCCGCGGCCTACTGCGCCCACGCGCGCCTGCAGGCGGCGGTGGCAGAACGGTTGGCACGGCTGCTGAGGATCCACGCCTCGGCCCTGCCGGCCGGTGCCCGCGCCGATCTGGGGGCCGGCAGTGGCCTGCTGGCCCGCGCCATCGAACGGCACCTGGGGGGCGCGCCCCTGCTGCGGCTGGACAGCTGCCAAGACCTGTTGCTGCAGGACGCGCGTGAACCAACAGCCCCGCCGCAACGGCTGTGGGATCTCAACCAGGGTCTGCCGCCGGAGCTGCAGGGGGCAGCCCTGCTGGGCTCCAGCTTCGCGCTGCAATGGCTGGAGCAACCGCAGCGAGCGCTGCAGCTCTGGTGTGAGGCCCTGGCGCCGGGGGGCGTGCTGGCCCTGGCGGTGCCCTGTGCGGGCAGCTTCGGCCTCTGGCACCAGGCCTGCCAGCGGGCGGGGGTGCCCTTCACCGGCCTGCAGCTACCGCAGGCTGACGCACTGATCAGCCTGGCGGGCTCGCGGCTGAGGCTGCGGCGGGCCGAGCGTCTGCAGTTCAGTCGACCCAACCGCGGCGCCCTGGCCTTCCTGCGGCAGTTCAAGGCCATCGGCGCCCAGGCCAGCCGCGGGCCACGGCTCAGCCGCGGGCAACTGCGGCGGTTGGAGCAGCATTGGCCCGCCGAGGCAGCCCATGTGGGCTGGGAGGTGCTGGTCATCGTCGGGCAGAGCGCACCATGACGCCCCTGCAGCTGGTGGTCTGTGGCACCGACACCGACGTGGGCAAAACAGTGGTGAGCGCCCTGCTCGTGCAGGGGCTGGAGGCCCGCTACTGGAAACCGGTGCAGTGCGGCCTCGACCCGGGCCCCGAGGGGGGCGGCGACCGGGACCGCGTGCAACGCTGGCTGCAGTTGCCACCGCAGCGGCTGCTGCCGGAGGCCTACCGGCTGCGGGCGCCCGTGTCACCCCACTGGGCCAGCGCCCTGGAGAGCGGTGATCCCGAGCGACCCGGCCCACCGCTGGATCCACAGCGCCTGGAGCTGCCGGCGGTGGAGGGCCCCCTGGTGGTGGAAACGGCCGGGGGTCTGCTGGTGCCGTTGCGGCCAGATCTGCTGCAGATCGAGCAGATCCAGCGCTGGGGCCTGCCGGTGCTGCTGGTGGCCCGCAGCGGCCTCGGCACGCTCAACCACACCCTGCTGTCCCTGGAGGCGCTGCGGCGTCGAAACATCCCGGTGCTGGGGGTGCTGCTCAACGGCGAACCCCATGCCAACAATCAGGCCACCCTGGAGCAGCTCGGGGGCGTGCCGATGCTGGGCTGCCTCCCGCCGCTGCCTCGCCTGGATGGCCCAGCCCTGGCGGAGCAGTGGCAGCACCTCGCTCTCTCCCATAGGCTCAACGCAGCCATCTGAGCTCCATGGGCCGCTCCCATCTGCTGGTCAGCGCCGCCGTGGCCGCCCTCTGCGCCGGGATCCTGGTGCTGTTCACCGACCTTGAGATTTCGGTGGTGCGCTGGTTCAGCTGCGGCCCCCTCTCCACCCAGGCGGAAGAGCGCAGCGAGCTCTGCCAACGCCGCCTCTGACCCGGCCATGACCGAGTTCTGACGGCCGCGATCAGCCGCCGCGGCGGGCCCTCAGCGGGCAATGGCCACTGAGGGCCGCCACGTTGGTCTCAGCCAGCTCCAGGGGCCAGCTCTGGCGCAGCTGATCATGGATCTGCTCGATCTGCAGGGCATCCCAGCCGCGGGCCTCCAAAAACACCCGCACCGATTGCCATTGCCCCTCGGCAAACACCTCCGTGGGTCCCCAGGCCCGCCCGGGGGTTGGCGCCATCAACTGCTCCGGCCGCAGGAAGCGGTTGGAGACCAGGGGCTGGCGGCGGGAACTGGGGTTGTCGAGGAAACGGGACACGTGGGCGTGGGGGCCAGGGCGTCGTTGTCATGATGACCAGCGCGGGCGGATTCGTCAGGGTCCCGCCAGGATCGCCGCCTCCACATCGGCTCGGCTGAAGCCATAGGGGAACTGACGCTGCACCTCCCCATCACTGCCGCTCCAGCGCACGCTCAACTCCTCCACCTCCAGCGCGAGGGTGGCGGTCCAGTCCGGCCGCACCAGGCGCCAGTGACAGGAATGGGGGGCTGCCTGCAGGGCCCCCAGTTCAACCAGCCACTGCTCCAGCGCCGGCAGGGGATGGTTGTAGAGGGGCGTCTGGGGGGGCGGCAGGGCGGTCATCCGCAGACGGCAAGTCGAGCACCACGCCAGTCTGCTCGGCGACGGCCCACCAGCTGGGTGCCGTGAACAAGGCCGTGCCGCGGGCCCAGGCCAGGCCCACCCCGAGCACCAGGCTGAACACCACCGCCAGCGCCAGCAGCAGCAGGGCAAACCACTCACCGCCGGAGAGGGGCCGGCGCACCGGCACGGGCTGGGGCGCACGCACCCGCGCTGGGGGCCGCTGGGCCTGCAAACCGGCGTCGTAGAGACGGCGACGGGCTGGATCCCCCAAGGTGAGATAAGCCTGCTGCACCTGGCGGAAGGCCTCCTGGGCCTCGGGCTGGGGCAGATCGGTGGTGTCGGGGTGGTAACGCTTGCTCAGGCGCCGAAAGGCCTGGCGCAGCTCCTGGGCGCTGGCGTCGGGCCGAATCTGGAGCAGCTCGTAGTAGCTGGGCTGGTCGGTGACGGCCACCGGCGGTGCACCAGGTCTGGGGGATCCTAGAGACTGCGAGCTAACCGCCCAAGGGGATGTCCGCCGCCACACCTGATGCCGCCCTATGGCCGGAGCTGGGCTGGCAGCCGAGCCCCCAGCAGCTGGAGCTGCTGCTGGAGCTGCAGCAGCAGCTGCGGCAGTGGAACAGCCGCGTCAACCTCACCCGGCTGGTGGAAGGCGACGACTACTGGATCGCCCAGGTGTTCGACAGCCTCTGGCCCCTGGCCCCGCTGCTGCACAGCGAGCCGGAGGCCCCGCTGCGGTGCATCGATGTGGGCACCGGCGGGGGGTTCCCGGGGCTGGCGGTGGCGATTGCCCTGCCACAGGCGCACCTGACCCTGGTGGATTCAGTGGGACGCAAGACCCAGGCGGTGCAGGCCATGGCCCAGGCCCTGGGGTTGGCGGATCGGGTAACGCTGCGCTGCGAGCGGGTGGAGCTCACCGGCCGCGATCGCCGCTGCCGAGGCGGCTTCGACCTGGCCATGGCCCGGGCGGTGGCGGCCGCACCGGTGGTGGCCGAATACCTGGTGCCGCTGCTCAGCTCCGAGGGGCAGGCCCTGCTGTACCGCGGCCAATGGAGCCCCCAGGATGAGGCGGAGCTGGAGCGGGCCCTGCAGCCCCTGAAGGCCCGGCTCAGCCGCAGCGAGCAACGGGAGCTGCCGGTGGACCGGGGCCAACGCACGGCCCTGTGGGTGCAGGGCAGCGGCCCCTGCCCCGCCGGCTATCCGCGGGCGGTGGGTCTGCCCAGCAAGTTTCCGCTGGGGCAGGGCCCCTCAACCGGCTGATCAGCCCCCCTGGCTGAGCCGCTGCTGCGGTGCGCCCCCCACCAAGCTGCGCAACTCCCGCAACACCCCGGGGATGCGGTCCGCCCAGGGGCTGGCCACCAGGGCCTGGCGCAGCTCGGCTTCGCTCACGCCCTGGTCGAGGGCATCGGCATTGGCTCCGGGGAACCAATGGCTGCCGGCCCCCAGCAGGCCGTAGCGCGCCCGGGCAAAGCTCTGCAGATCCCAGGCCTGCACGAGGTTATGCAGCCACAACAGCACCGGCAGGTTGATCTGGCCCGGCGTGTCCTGCCAGGCGGGCAGGCCCCGCTGCCAGCTGGCCAGCCACTCAGCCCCTAGGGCCTCCAACCGGGCCCGCTCCAGCCGTTCCAGGATGGGCGGCAGCAGCGCATCGGCCTGGGGCAGGAGCTCCAGGGCCTGCACATGCCGATCCAGATCCTGGGGCTGCGCCGCCCCCACGCTGATGGTGTGCACCCCGGGGGCACGCAGGCAAAACAGATCGTTGAACACGATCGGGTGCAGGGGGGCACACAGCTCCAGCAGACGGGCCGATGGGGTGTGCAGGTGACCACCCTTGTCGGTGGGGCTGATCACGAACACCCCCATGTCATGGGCCTGGGCCGCCGCGATCGCCGGGTGGTTGTCCTGACGGATGAAATACCAGTGCAGGTTGATGTAATCGAAGGCGTCGCTGGCGATCGCCTCGAGGATCAACGGCAGGGAGCCGTGGGTGGAGAAGCCCACCGAGCCCACCCGGCCCGCGGCCTGCCAGCGGCGCACCACCTCCAGACAACCGCCGGGCCGCAGGGTCTGCTCCAGGTGCTCCGGCAGGTTGAGGCCATGGATCGCCAGCAACGGCACGTGCTCCACCCCCAGGCGCTCCAGGCTGGTGGCCAGCTCCGCCTCAAACGCATCTGCATCCGCCTGGGGCGGCACCTTGGTCTGCAGGAGGCGCTGGGGGTCGCTCACCTCGGTGAGCAGCGCCCCCAGCTGCCGTTCGGAACTGCCGTAGTGGCGGGCGGTTTCCACATGGTGAAAACCCAGCTCCACGGCGCGCTCAAGAATGCGGCGCAGATTGGCCTGGCTGTCGGCGCTGATCCGCTCGGCGGGCAGATCACTCCAGCTCTGCTGAAAGCGCATGCCCCCCAGGGAAAGCAGCGGCATCGGCAGTTCGGTGCGGCCGAAGCGCCGCACGGGCAGCGGCACCATTAAGGGGTGGCGGCGCCGCCGGCGCCACCGGCGCTGCGGGGCAGGGTGCGGCGCGGCCGGGCTGGGCTGGGCAGGCCCAGGGGCAGCAACTCCTGCTGGCGGCTCTGCTCTTCGAGCTCCGGCAGCTGTTCGTAACTGACCCAGTGGATGCAATCCACGGGGCAGGTGTCGATCGCCTCCTGGATCCGCTCGGTGCTGTCGCCGTCCTGGCGGATGGCACGGGAACGCCCCCAGTCGGACTCCACCACAAACGTGTTGACGGCCACGTTGGCGCAGTACCGGCAACCGATGCACACCGCTTCATCCACCCACACCGCCTTCTGCCGCAGGGCACCCCCCAGCACCGGCTCACGGCCGCGGGTGGTGGACCCGGCGGCAGCCGGCGCCCGGAAGGCAACAGCCGGGTCGATCACCATGGCCGCAGCACCACTGGCCGCAACACCACTGGCCGCAATGCCAATGGCCGTCGGCGCGGGATCAGCCGTCCCAGCGG
>JBEIQU010000047.1:0-9199 GCA_040376355.1 Prochloraceae cyanobacterium
GCTGTTCAGACCCTCCAGCGCCATCAGCTGGCCGCTGTGGTTGTCCAGCCCGCCATCGATGGCGCTGACGAGCCTTGTTTGGATCGCCTGCCAGACGCCGGCGGCAGTGCGTTCCCGCACGGTGATGGCGGTGCAGCTGCCCGCCTCAGATTCGGGGGCCGGTTGATTGGCCAAGGCCAGGCTGATGGGGCCCCAGAGCCAGAGCAGCAGTCGGCGCGCCATCACCAGTTCCCGGACGCGGCCCCGCAGCAGCAGCTGGCTGAACACCCCTTGGCTCTGTTGGAGCCAGCGCTGGCAGCGCTGCTGTTCCCGTTCGATCTGCTCCAGGCCACTGCGCAGCAGCCACACCCCCAGTCCCTGGGGTGTCTCCGTTGCGTCGGCGGTGCGGGCCATCAGCGGCCGCAATTCCACCACGCGCCCGCCGCTCAGCAGGGTGGCCACCGCGCCTGGGATCTCGTCGGGCTGAGCCTGTTGCAGCAAGCCTTCCACCGGCAACTGCAGCAGCCAGTCGCTGGGGTAAGGGGCCTCACCCGGCAGCAGCAGCAGCAGGGGTGCCGGTTGCCAGCGCTCCCGCAACTGCAGCAGCTCATGCTCGAGGCTGTCGGCCGGCATGGTGCCGCCCACGCTCCACAGCACCAACCGCACGCCACTGGGTTGGTGAGGGGTGGCGGTATCCGACGTCGCCTCGACGAAGCTGTAGGCCTCCGTCAATCGGCGCTGCAGTCCCTCCCGCAGCAGCGGTTCCGCCAGGATCAGGAGCGTCGGTTTTGGCTGGTGCTGGGCCACTTTCCCGACGCTGGAGCCACGTGCGCCTCAAGGTAACGGGGTTCGACGCGGTTCTCCACCCTTGCGCCCTCAGCGGGGCCGGCCGGAGAGATGCAGGGTGTACGACTCAATGGCAAAGCCGGTGTGCTGCTCGATCTGCTGCAGCAACTCCGGCGGCAGTTCGACGTCGAGATCCTGAATCGCGCCGGTGCGTAGGCAGGTGAGATGGCTGTGGGGATCGCTCCGGTAGCCGTAGAGCCGACCACTGGCCCGGTCGAGGCACTCGATCACCCCGGCGCTCTGCAGCGCTTCCAGGTTCTGGTACACCGAGGTGTGGCCGATGTTGCGGCCGCGGGCATTCAGCCTCTCGAAAATGTCGCGGGCACTGAGGTGATCGCGCTCCTGCCAGAGCAGGTCGAGCACCATGCGCCGCTGTCGCGACAGGCGCATCCCCAGATCCCGGCAACGGCCGTAGGCGCTCTCCACGCCCGATCCCGGGGCTGAGCCCGAAGCCTTTGGGGAAGCGGTGGTGCTGGCTTTGCTGGTCGCCACGGCTGGCGAGGTTTCTTACCCCGTTATAGGGCCCTTAGGCGAAGTGAGTGCGTCTTGCAACCGCTCCGGTCCCACGGCCGCCATCGCCTCCGCCAGGTCGACGGTGCCGTCATACAGGGCACGACCCACGATCACGCCCTCCACCCCCAGGGGCGCGATGCTGAGCAGCGACAGGATGTCCTCCAGGGTGCCGATGCCGCCGGAGGCGATCACCGGGATGCTGCTGGCCTCGGCCATCGCCCGCAGGGCCTCCAGGTTGGGCCCCGCCAAGGTGCCATCGGTGGCGATGTCGGTGCTCACGATCGCCGCCACGCCGCTGCCCTCAAACTGTTGGGCCAGATCCGTCGCCCGTACAGCGCTGGTTTCCAGCCAGCCGCGGGTCGCCACCAGGCCGTCCTTGGCGTCAATGCCCACCACCACCTGGCCGGGATGACGACCCGCCAGCTCGCGCACCAGCTGGGGCTGTTCGATCGCCACGGTGCCCAGGATCACCCGATCCAAACCACAGGCCAACAGCTCCTCGGCCCGCTCAGCGCTGCGCACCCCACCCCCCAGCTGCACGGGGATCGACAGGGCGGCGGTGATCGCCTTGACGGCCCGGTCGTTGACGGGCTGGCCGGAGCGCGCGCCGTCGAGGTCCACCAGGTGCAACCGTTGCGCCCCCTGCTGTTGCCAGGCCAGGGCCTGGGCCACCGGATCATCGCTGAACCGGGTCACCTGGTCGTAATCGCCCTGGTGGAGTCGCACGCAGTGGCCATCCAGCAGGTCGATGGCGGGGATGATCTGCATGGCGGCCGCGGGGCTCAACGACTGCCAGCCAGGCTGCCAGAGGCTGCGGTCACGCAGTTCCCGCAGGGGCACCAGCAGCCGCACCGTGCGGTCCAGCACCGCCTCCAGGCGTGCGGCCCGTTCGGCCCCTTTGCCCTGTTCCCCCAGCAGTTGGAAGTGCCGGTATCCGCCACTGCGCTCCCGGTTGCTGGCCTGAGCGGTCCAACGCGCCGGCAGCTTCGGGTTCATGGCAGTTGCGCCGCCAGTCCGTAGGACTCCTGCTCGGCGGGATCGCTGATGCCCAACTCCTGGCGCCATTGCTCCACGGGCTTCTCCCACCCTTCCTCCCAGCGGGCCAGGGCCAGGCATTGGGCCTGGCGCCCGATGGTCTGGCCCTGGCCGATGGCGCGGCTGATGGATTCGAACCGCTCCACCTGGAACCGAAAACTGGCCAGCTGGCTGGCACTGGTGAGCAGCACATAGGCCGGGAAGCCGATCTGGGCCGCGGTGATCGCCAACACGCCGCTTTCCCCCTGGGGGGTTGTGCCAAACCCACTCACCACGTGATGGATGTCATGGGTGGTGGCGATGCGCTGGGTGAGCCACTGGGCCTCGGTGTCAATCGGTCTGGGCCGGAAGAACTCCGGGTCGTAGCCCAAGCTGGTGATCAGCTGCGCGTAGCGCTGTCCCAGGCTCCCTGGCGGCAGGGTGCCCAGTCGGGCGATGTCCGGTTGCAGGGGCGGGTAGCGCTGATCCATGAGCTCGGCGCCATCGGGCAGCGCCCGGAAGCGCCGCACGCAATCCGCCATCTGGGGGGTGTCCAGGAAGCTGTCCACCAGATCGGCCACGGTGCGCAGGTCGCCGCCGCTGCGCCCGATCGCCGCCAGCAGCTTGAGGTTGTTCAGCGACCGCACCAGTTCTGCGAAGCGACCCATGCAACGTGTGTGGCTGCCACCAGTGTCGCCCTGCCGGCTGCACCTAGCGGAGGCCCGTCGCGGTTTGAATGGCCGCCAGTTCGCATGGCGCCGGCGTGAAGATCCTGGTGATGGGGGGAACCCGCTTCGTGGGCAAGCCGCTGGTGGCGCAGCTGCAGGGTGAGGGCCATGCCCTCACCCTGTTCACCCGCGGCAAGAATCCCGTGCCCGCCGGGGTGGAGCACCTGGGCGGCGACCGTTCCACTCCCGAAGGGCTGGCGGCCTTGCAGGGGCGCAGCTTCGACGTGATTGTCGACAGTTCCGGCCGCACCCTCGCCGACAGCCGTGCGGTGCTGGAGATCACCGGTGCCCCCAGCCACCGGTTTGTGTATGTGAGCTCCGCTGGCGTCTATGCCGACAGCGAGCTCTGGCCCCTGAGCGAAACCTCCCCCACCGATCCTGAGAGCCGCCACGCCGGCAAGCTCGACACCGAGGCTTGGCTCCAGGCGCAGAAGATTCCCTTCACTAGCTTCCGGCCCACGTACATCGTGGGCGCCGGCAACTACAACCCGGTGGAGAGCTGGTTCTTTGATCGGATCGTGCATGGCCGGCCGGTGCCGCTGCCCGGTGACGGCAGCACCATCACCCAGTTGGGGCATGTGAACGATCTGGCCACCGCCATGGCCCTGAGCATTGGCGTCGATGCCGCCGCCAATCGGATCTACAACTGCAGCAGCGTGCAGGGCATCACCTTCCGGGGGTTGGTGGCGGCGGCGGCCCGGGCCTGCGGCAAGGACCCGGCCTCCGTGGAGATCCGCAGCTTCGACCCAGCCGGGCTCGATAAGAAAGCACGCAAGGCGTTTCCCCTGCGCCTCGCCCACTTCCTCACCGATGTGCAGCGGGTGCAACGGGAGCTGGCCTGGACCCCCCACTACAGCGTCGAGGCGGCTCTGGAGGACAGCTACACCAACGATTACGCCCTGCGCATCCCCACCAACCCCGATTTCAGCGCCGATGCGGCCCTGCTCTGAGGGGCTGGCCGGCCTCAGGTCTGACGCAGATAGCCCCAGGCGGAGCTGAGGGCCAGCAGCAGCGAGGGCCAGAACAGCAGCCAACCCAATCCCTGCAGGGGGCCGGCCCCCAGGGAAAAGGGCCAGAGCAGCAGGAGCAGTGAGGCGAACTGAAGGATTGTCTTGGCTTTGCCACCCCAGGAGGCCGGGCCCCCGCTGCCCTGGCCAGCCCGCCAGCCGGAGATCAACAGTTCACGGGCCAACAGCAGCCAAATCGCCCACAGGGGAAGGCTGCCAGTGGCCCCCAGCCATAGCAGCGGGGCACTGATCAGGATCTTGTCGGTGAGGGGATCGAGCCGCGCTCCCCACACGGATCCACCCCCGGCGCGGCGGGCCAGCCAACCGTCGGCGGCATCGCTGAGGCCACCGATCAGCAAGAGGCACCAGGCCAGAAGCGTCTGATCGGCCAACAGGGCCAGGATCAGCGGCAGGCCGATCACGGCGCGGCCCACGGTGAGGCCATCGGCCAGGCGACGGTTCCAGCGGGCAGACATGGCGGGTCACAATGGCGCCAGCCACGAGCCTGCCATGGTCGTCGATCGCCGCGTTTCCGATGTGATGACCGCGCCCGTGCGCAGCGTGCTGGCCAGCACCCCGCTGCAGGACGCGGTGCAACAGCTCAGCGAGCACCACATCGGTGCCCTGGCGGTGCTGGATGAAGCCGGTGTGCTGGTGGGGGAACTCACCGAGCAGGACCTGATGGTGCGTGAGGGGGGCTTTGATGCGGGCCCCTATGTGCTGCTGCTGGATTCGGTGATCTACCTGCGCAACCCGCTGCAGTGGGATAAGCAGGTGCACCAGGTGCTGGGCAGCACCGTGGGTGAGGTGATGAGCCACCATCCCCACAGCTGCAGCGCCGACACGCCGTTGCCGGCGGCTGCCCGCCAGCTCCACGACCGCAGCACCCAACGGCTGTTCGTGCTCGACGGCGAGCGCCGTCCCGTGGGGGTGCTCACCCGTGGCGATGTGGTGCGCGCCCTGGCGGCGGCGGGTTGATCGGCTTCAGCTGATCAGGGCTGCCCCGGGGCCGGCAGCAGCGGCGGTGGCGGCGGCGCTAGCTCGCCAGGTCCACTGGCCTCGATGGCGGGGATGGCCGGCAGGGGTGCCGGCTCCGCCAGGGTGGCGTCCGGGTCACTGGGCAGGTGCTGGCCGTCCTGCAGCAGCAGCGGCGGCGGCAGGTCCGGCGCCAGGGGGGCCGTCAATGGGTCGCTAGGCGTGTTCAGCACCTGTTCCTGCAGCTCCCGCAGGGCCATCGGATCGGCGGTGATCGGCGGTTCCCGCAGCGGTGAGCGTTGGCGGCTGCGGTTGGGATCCCCCGGGCCGCGCGGGGCCCAGATCAGCCGGGCCAGGGGCTCCACCCCCTGTTCCATCAGCCGGTTGAAGCCCGCCAGAGCGCGATCCACGATCTGGCTTCCGAGGGTCTTGCCGCAGTCCAGCGGGTTGCCGCAGTGCCGGGCTCCAGTGCGAGGCGCCAGGCTGCTGAGCAGATCACCCTGCAACGGCTGAGCCCGCTCACTCAGCCGCAGCATGTAGGGCACATGCACGAAGGAGGTGGCGCCACCGCTGATCCAGTTGGCGTCGTCCTGGTTGAACCCTTTCACGCCGGGAATGATGAAGCGGCTCTTGGAGGCGTGGTCCGGCAGGTAGGCGGTGCGCAGGCCCCGTTGTCGGGCCAGGGCCTTGGTCTGCTCGAGGGTGAGCCCGTCGCGGCTCATCAGCACCTCCAATCGGCCGTCACCGCGGAGCCCCATCACCATGCGAATGCGGGGCAGGTAATAGCGGATCTGCTGCCCCATCGAGATGCTGTAGGCGCCGCGGTATTGCGCGGGCGGCGATTCCAAGTCGTTGTAGACGCTGTGCAGCCCGCCGATGAAGGTGTCGTAGAGGGCGGCGCGCTGGGGGGTGAGTTCGCCGTAGCCGAAGTCCACCCGGCCGTCATGGCGGATCCCGATGAAGGCGCGTTGGCGGGCAGCGGTGCGGTTGCGGCCACGCCAGATGCGGGATCCCAGCTTCAGATCCCCGAGCGGGATGGTGATCTCGCGGCCATTGGCATTGACATGGCGCTCGTACATCGGGCCCGACACATAGGCCAGGGCGGCGGTGTCGCGATAGGCCTCCTGCTCGCGGTCCCAACCCTCCAGCAGATCGATGCGCACCTTGCGGGGGTCGAGATCGAGGGCGTACACCTCCGCATCCGGTCGGTAGCGGAAGGCCAACCCATCGGGGGCAAATGCGCTGTCGTTGCCGCCGCGCTGCTCCGGCAGAGGAGGTGCGATCGCCACCAGGAAGGCCAGGGCCCCTAAGGGCACGCCGATGGTGAGCCAGCGCTTGCGCCTCCACAGCGGGCGCTGGCGACGCGGCGAACCGGCCAGACCGGCTGGCGATGGCGGCGGGGCGGTCTCCAGGATCGGCAGCCAGACGGCTCAAATCTACGGGCCATCCGCTGCAGCCCAGCTTGTTAGGGCAGCGTCAACACCTGGCCATCGGCAATGCCCCAGCGCTCCAGGGCGGGGGGGCAGGGGTGGCCGCCGGTGAGGTCGCCGAACGCGGGTAACAGCAGCTGCCGCTGCCGTCGATCCAGGGCGAAGCAGGGCAGTCGCAGGCGATCCGCCCCCTGGCCCAGCAGGGCCACCGGATGCACATGCCCGCAGACCGTCAGCAGGCTGGGGTCCGGGGCGGTGCAGGGCTCATGGCTCAGCCACAGGGGGCCGGCCCCTTGGGCGGGTTCCGCCGCCAGCCCCTCGATCCAGCTGCCGCGCTCGTGGTTTCCCCCCACCAGCCGCAGCGGACAGCCCAACAGCTCCGGCAGGGCCGCCAGCTTTTGCCGCAGGGCCAACGTGAGCCCCAGGGGGCCATGGATCAGGTCCCCCAGCACCACAACGGCCGTGGGGCGGTGGTGTTGGGCCAGCTGGAGCAGCCGGTTGAGGTTGGTGAGGTCGCCGTCACTGGGGAGGGGCACACCGCTGGCCTGAAAACTTTCGGCCTTGCCGAGGTGCAGGTCCGCCACCAGCAGCAGGCGCTGCTGCGGATCCCACAGGGCCCGCTGCGGCAGCAGTTGCAGGGCGTGGCCGTGCCAGTCGAGCTCGGCCGGACCGCTGGTCAACGCTGGCCCATCACCGTGCGGTAGGCCTCGCGCTGTTGGGTGGCGGCGATGGTGGCCTGCACGTGGGGGTAGGGGCTGAGGTCGATCTGCGGGAAGAAGATCGGCAGATAAGCCAGGTAGGCATTCACCGCGCAATCGGCGACGCTCCAGGCCTGCCCCACCAGCGGCCCCGCCGCCAGTTGGCCGTCGAGCACCTCCATCAACCGCGGGAACTCCCGTTCGCGGTTGGACGGCACGAACAGGGCTGTGGCCAGGGTGGCGTTGGCAAACAGCACCCATTGCTGCGCCAGGCCCCGCTCAGCGGCGGTTTGGCATTCGCCCCCGTAGCGCTCCGCCAGGTAGAGCAGGATCGCTCCGCTTTCAAACAGCTGCAGCCGGCCACCGGGCAGGCCAGGGTCCTCATCCACGAGGGCCGGCACCTTGCCGAATGGGTTGATGTGGGTGAAGGGCTCACGCCGGTGTTCGCCCGCCTCCATGTCGAGCAACTGCCAGGCGTAGGGAATGCCCTTCTCTTCCATGTACCAACGGGGCATGGAGGCGCGGGAGCGGGCACCGCCGTAGAGGCTCAGGGGCATGGGAGCGGTGAAGCGGTGTGTTGATCGTGCCCGCCAGTATCGGCGGCTGCATCCACACTGAAGGGGTTGGCGGCCGCCCGTTTGACCCCACGCTCGTCCCTCGACAACGCCGACCTGCTGCGGCTGGCGCCCTTGCTGGTGGGGCGCGCCCGCCGTGGCGTGGTGGGCAACAGCCGCTATGCCCGCAGCCTGCGGGAGGCGGTGCGTCAGGCCTCCCAGGACCCCACGGCTCGGCCGGTGCTGATCAGTGGTGAACCTGGCCTGGAAAAGGACAACCTGGCCGCGTTGATTCATTTCGGCTCGCCCGCCCGTCAGCAGCTGATGCTCCAGCTCGATGGCGCCCTGCTGCGCCCGGATGGCTCGGAGCTGTTCGGTGCCGCCAGTGACGACCATCCACCCCTGCTGCAGCTGCTTGGGGATGGCGCCCTGCTGATCGACAAGCTGGACCAGGTGCCGGCGCCGTTGCTGCCACGGCTGCTGCAGCTGGCCCGCGATGGCAGCTGGTGCCCCAATGGCGCTCCGGGGGAGCTGCGGCGTTTTGGCGGTCGGCTGTTTTTCACCTCCGAAGCAGCGGTGCCGCAAGTCGATCGCAGCTGCACCCTGATCCGGGTGCCGCCCCTGCGGGTGCGCCGCCAGGACTTGGGGGAATGGCTGCGCTATGGCGTGCGTCAGCGCAGCCGCAAGCTGGGTTGGACCCGGCCGCCGGCGGTGCCGGAGTCGGTGGTGAAGCGGCTGCAGAGCTACGACTTCCCCAACAACCTGCGGGAGCTGGAGACGCTCATCTACCGAGCGCTGCAGCAGATGCGCCGCCAGGAGGGGGGCGCTAGCGGCAATGGCGTCTGGCCCGCGGTGCTGCCGGAGGATGTGTTTTGGACTGAACCGCGCCAACAGCGCTACCGCTTCGACATCTGGCGTTGGAAGCCGCAGCTACGGGAGTGGATGCGGGCCCCATGGCTCTGGAACGGGTTGCTGTTCGGCCTGGTGAGTTGGCTGTTCGTGGCGGTGAACCTCTGGCTGTGGTTGGGCCCCCAGGACCGGGCCCACAACGGCGCGCTGAATCTGTTCTGGGCTTGGTGGTGGCCGCTGATTCTGCTGGGCTTTCCGTTGGTGGGGCGCCTGTGGTGTTCCTTTTGCCCGTTCATGGTGTGGGGCGAACTCGTGCAGCGGGCCGCCCGCCTGCTGGGCTGGACCCCGGCCCGCTGGCCGCGGGGTAACAGCGATGACTGGGCTTCGCCGCTGTTGGCGGCCGGCTTTGCCGCCATCCTGCTGTGGGAGGAGGTGTGGAATCTCCAGAACACCGCTTGGCTGAGCAGTTGTCTGCTGCTGCTGATCACCGCGGGGGCGGTGCTGGGGTCGCTGCGGTTTGAAAAGCGGTTCTGGTGCCGCTACCTCTGCCCGGTGGGCGGGATGAATGGCCTGTTCGCCAAGCTGTCGATCCTGGAGTTGCGGGCC
>JBEIQU010000044.1:0-9319 GCA_040376355.1 Prochloraceae cyanobacterium
GCTGGAGAGGCTCATGGCGCAGATGGGATTCACCACGATGGCCTCCACGCCGGGATGCAGGATCGGCCCACCGGCGGCCATTGAATAGCCCGTGGATCCGGTGGCGGTGGCCATGATCAGGCCATCGCCGCGGTATTGATCCACCACCTCCCCATCGATCTCCAGCTCCAGCACGCAGGTGGGGGCTTCATCCTCCAAGCCGGGGCGGAAATAGAAGTCGTTGAGCGCAGTGTGCACCACCTCCGACCCGTCGATGCGGGCCTCGAGCATCATGCGCCGCTCGAGGGCAAAGCGATCGTCCCGGAGGCGTTGCCACAGATCCTCCTGGTCGCCGTCGGGGGCGGCCCCTTGGGTGAGCAGCTTGCGCTCTTGGGCCAGAAAGCCAAAGTGGCCGCCCACGTTGAAGCTGAGGATCGGCACCCCCAGGGGAGCCAGGTGACGGGCGGCCCCCAGCACGGTGCCATCCCCCCCGAGCACCACCGCCAGATCCGGGGCACCGCCCTCGTCCGCCAGCAGGCCGGGGAACGGGTTGGCACTGGGGCCGCTCATGGCCACGGCCACGGCCACCCCCTGGTCGCGCAGGATCTCCGCGCAGCGGCGCGCCTGGCGCAGGGCGGCCTGGCTGGCGGCCCGATGGATCAGCCAAACGGTATCGAGCCGCATGGGGACAGGAAACTGTCCCCAGCCTGCCTACCAACGCAGCAGGTTGAAACGCTCCATGTCCACCGTTTCACGGTTCCGATACAGGGAGAGCAGGATCGCCAGGCCCACCGCCGCCTCGGCGGCCGCCACGGTAATCACGAAGATGGCGAACACCTGGCCGCGGATCAGCTGGCCGTCGATGTAGCTGGAAAAGGCCATCAGGTTGATGTTCACGGCGTTGAGCATCAGTTCGATGCTCATCAGCACGCGCACCGCATTGCGGCTGTTGATCAGACCCCAGACGCCGGTGCAGAACAGGATGGCCGCCAGGGCCAGGTAGGCCTGCAGGGGCACGGTGGTGGGCAGCTCGAGGCTCATGGGTTGGTCTTCTCCAGCAGCAGGGGGGTGCGGGACTTTTCAATCAGGCCCTGATCCACCGGTTCACCGGTGGCGATGTCGGCGCTGAACACATCGCGGCGGGCCAGCACGATGGCACCGATCATGGCCATCAGCAGCAGCACCGAGGCCAGCTCGAACGGCAGCAGGTAATCGCTGAACAGATGCTCACCGATGCGAAGGGTGGCCTCTTCGCCCACGGGGGTGGGGCCCGGGGTGGCCCAGGGGGTGGTGAAGGCCACCCGCAACAGCAGGGTGAACAGGCCGGCGCAGACGGCGCCGGACAGCACCCGGCGCAACCCCAGACCGGGGATGGCCGCCAGGTTTTCCTGCTTGTTCACGAGCATGATCGCGAACAGGATCAGCACGTTCACCGCGCCCACGTAGACGAGGATCTGGGCCGCCGCCACGAAGCTGGCATTCAGCAGCAGGTAGAGGCCGGCCACCGACAGAAACACCCCGCCCAACAGGAAGGCGGAGTACACGATGTTGGGCAGCAGCACCACCCCCAGGGCGCCGATGGCCACGGCGGCAGAGAGGGCCACAAAGCAGATCAGCTGGATGGAGGAGGCGATCGTCATCAGGGGGTCTCCTCGCCGGAGGCGGACGCAGCGGCTGCAGGGGCAGCGGGTTGGGATTTTGGCAGGGTTTCCAGCACCTGGGCCGGCAACTGACCGGCCCGGGGGCGGTTGGGGTCGACGCCGTGGGGATCCATCTCCCCCTTGGGCAGGTAGGCCAGCTCCCGTAGGGGCAGCACCGCCGGATCGCTGGTGACGCTGGTGGGCAGACGACCGAGGGCCACGTTGTCGTAGTTGAGGCTGTGGCGATCGAAGGCCGCCAGCTCGTATTCCTCGGTCATCGAGAGGCAATTGGTGGGGCAGTACTCCACGCAGTTGCCGCAGAAGATGCACACCCCGAAATCGATCGAGTAGTTGCGTAGCTCCTTCTTCTTGGTGGCCTTGTTCATCACCCAATCGACCACGGGCAGGTTGATCGGGCAGACCCGCACACACACCTCACAGGCGATGCACTTGTCGAACTCGTAGTGGATGCGGCCCCGGTAGCGCTCCGAGGGGATCAACTTCTCGTAGGGGTACTGCACCGTGATCGGCCGGCGGCGCAGGTGGTCGAAGGTGACCGACAGCCCCTGGGTGAGGTAATTGGCGGCACCTACCGCATCGCGGGTGTAATCGCCGACTTTCTTGAGGAACCCGAACATGGTGGGGGAGGCGATGGGGGGCGATCAGCCGCCGAAGAAGGCGGGGAAGGCCAGCTTGAGGCCGGCGGTCACCAGCAGGTTCACCAGGGCCACGGGAAGCAGAAACTTCCAGCCCAGATCGAGCAGCTGGTCGATGCGCACCCGGGGCACGGTCCAACGCAGCAGGATCGCGAAGAACACCAGCAGGTAGGCCTTGAGCACGGTCATCACGATGCCGGTGACGGCCGTGATCACCTGCACCAAAGGGGCATCGATGGGCTGACCGGTGAGCCCAACGATCCACTCCACCGGCAGCGGGAACCCCCAGCCACCGAGGTAGAGCACCGACACCAGCAGGGCCGAGAGCACCAGGTTGATGTAGCTGCCCAGGTAGAAGAGGGCGAACTTCATGCCGGAATATTCGGTCTGGTAGCCAGCCACCAGCTCCTCCTCCGCCTCGGGCAAATCGAACGGCAGGCGTTCACATTCCGCCAGGGCACAGATCCAGAAGATCACGAACCCCACCGGCTGGCGCCAGATATTCCAGCTCAGGATCCCCGCTCCGGTCTGCTGGTTGACGATGTCGACGGTGCTGAGCGAGTTGCTCATCATCACCACCGCCAGCACCGCCAGGGCCAGGGGAATCTCGTAGGAGATCGACTGGGCCGCCGCCCGCAGACCCCCCAGTAGGGAGTACTTGTTGTTGGAGGCGTAACCCGCCATCAGCAGGCCAATGGGCTGGATGCTGCTGAGGGAGATCCACAGGAAGATCCCCACCCCCACGTTGCTGATCAGCAGGTGCTGACCGAAGGGCACCACCAGCCAGCTGAGGATCACCGGCACCAGCACCAGCACCGGCCCCAGGGTGAACAGCAGGCCATCGGCCCGGGCCGGAATGATGTCCTCCTTGAACAGCAGCTTGAGGCCGTCGGCCATGGGCTGCAGGATCCCGAGGGCACCGGCGTACTCGGGGCCGATGCGCTGCTGGACGGCGGCGGAGATTTTGCGCTCCAGCCACACGTTCACCAGCACGCCCACCACCGCGGCCACCAGCACCAGCAGCATGGGCAGGGGGAGCCAGAGCAGGTGGGCTGCACCGGGGGACAGTCCCAGGCCCTCAAGCACCGTGGTGAAGCTGGCCTCGAGGTCGAGACCTGCGCTCAAACCTGGGCTCACAACAGCAGGAGTGGCGGTCACCATGGCTGGCCGTTGGATGGGGGCAACTTAGGAGGCCGCAGCGCTTATCGGGCCTGCAGGGGTTGCCAATGCCGCCCATTCGAACCGGTGTAGATCTGCGTGGGCCGGAAGATGCGGTTGGCGCCGAGCTGCTCCTTCCAGTGGGCGAGCCATCCGGCGGTGCGGGCAATGGCGAAGATCGGGGTGAAGAGGTCTTCCGGGATGCCGAGCTTGCGGTACACCAGCCCGGAATAGAAGTCGACGTTGGGATAGATGCCCTTGGGGCCCAGCCGTTCCGCCGCCACCGCTTCGAGCTTGCGGGCCAGGTCGTAGAGGGGGTCGTGGCCGAACTGGTCGAACAGCTGCTCCGCCAGCTTCTGCAGGATCACCGCCCGCGGATCCTTCACCTTGTATTCACGGTGGCCGAAGCCCATGATTTTCTGCTTCTCGGCGATGGCCCGATCCAGCCAGGGCTCCACCTGGTCTTCGCTGCCGATGGTTTCGAGCATGGCCAGCACGTCTTCATTGGCGCCGCCATGCAGAGGGCCCGCCAGGGTGCCGACGGCGGAGGCCACCACCGCGTAGGGGTCGGTGAGGGTGCTGGCCGTGACGCGGGCGCTGAAGGTGCTGGCGTTGAGGCTGTGCTCGGCGTGCAGGATCAGGCAGGCATCAAAGATGCGGGCCGCCAGGGGGTCGGGCTCCCGCTCGGTGAGCATGTAGAGGAAGTTGGCGGAATAGGGCAGGTCGTCGCGGGGCTGGATCGGGTCCTGGCCTTTGCGGATCAGCTGAAACGCCGCCACCATCGTGGGGATCTTGGCGATCAGCCGCACCACCGCCGACACGATGTATTCGGGGTTGTCGAGGGCCCGCCGGGAATAGAAGAGCCCCAGGGACGCGGCGCTGCTCTGGAGCGCATCCATCGGGTGCCCCTGGGAGGGGAAGCACTTCATCATGTCCCGGATGCGGAAGCTCACCCGGCGGTGCATCTGCACCTCCTGCTCAAACTCCCGCAGCTGCTCGGCCGTGGGCAGCTCACCCCAGATCAGCAGATAGGCGGTTTCCAGGAAGGTGCTGTGGGCCGCCAGTTCCTCCACGCTGTAGCCGCGGTAGGTGAGCAGGCCCTGCTGCCCATCGATGTCACACACCGACGACTGGGTGGCGGGGACCCCCTCCAACCCTGGGCGGTACGCCGGAGCGGCCGGTTGCAAGGTTGCCTCCACCACGGTGCTGCAGCCATCTCGGTTGTTGGCAACCTAAGGCCAGCCCAACGGCGCGTTGGTGCCGCTAGCCACAGGATGGAGAGGCGGATGGGGAATCGGTGCTGCGGCGCCCCAGCAGCAGCCGCGGCGGCAGCAACAACGTCAGCCGGGCCGAGCCCATCAAGGATCCCTGGGGAGGCTGGCTCCATTGCAACAGGGCCACACCGGCCTTCTTGAGCTGCAGCGCCTCAGGGGCCTGCCCCATGGGCACGCCGATCAACAGCGCCGCCAGGGTGCTGAGGTCGGGCTCGTGACCCACCAGGGCCAGGCGCTGCCATCCGGAGCGGGGCGAGAGGGGGCCCAACCACCGCTCCAGCAGGGGCAGCGGATCCGCCAGGGGGGCGAGGGCCGCGGCCAGCTCCAGCTCGGGCGCCAGGCCGGCGGCCACCGCCAGTTCCGCGGTCTGGCGCGCGCGCACCAGCGGGCTGCTGAGCACCAAATCACAGCCCAGATCCAGCTCCGTCAGCCGTTGGAGCAGCTGCCGACTGCGCTCTCGACCCTCGGCGGTGAGGCTGCGTTGGGCGTCGTCGATGTCGGGGCCGCGCTCCTCGGCGATGCCATGGCGCAGCAGCAGCAATTCACGTTTGCGGGGCATGGCGAAGCCTCAGCTGCGCAGCTGCAGGGAGCCCCGCAGCCGCAGGGAACGGCGGTCGGCGCCGTCGGGCTCCAGGCTCAGGGCTGCCCCCTCCACACTGGGGGTGAGCGGGGTGCTGGCCAGGGTATTGAGCAGGCGCCAGGGCTGCCAGCGGCGCAGCAGGCCCTGGGCCGTGGTGCCATCCATGGACCACTGCAGCGGAGCGGCGGGAGCCGCCAGGGCCTGCAGCTGATCGAGCCGCTCCTGGGGCAGGTCACGGCCCTCATGCTGCTGGTTCAGCACCGCCAGCCCCTGGCCCCACCAGGCCCAGCCGCGCTCCTGGGTGCGGGCACCGGCCAATTGGGCCTGCAGCTGATCGGGGTTGCCCTTCACCGGGCGCGACTGCAGGCGGGTCCAGGCCTGCACGCTGAGGCCCTTGCTCTCCAGGGGGGAGAGGCTGAAGCCCTGCTGGTCGAGGTCGGCCTGCAGCTGCTCCAGCGACGGCTGATCGGGCCGGGTGGCCAGCAACCAACCCTCCGGCTGGTCGGCCCAGAGCAGTGCGCCCGCATCGGCGGCGGCCACCAACTGGGGCAGGGGGCCGGAAGCGGTAGCCAGGGCGCGCTGGAGCAGGGGCCCCAACAGACGGGCCCAGGGGTTGGCGCCCTCGGCATCGAGCAGCTGGGCGGGCTGGCTGAGCAGCGCCAGGCTGGTGGCCGGGGTCTGCAGTTGCTGGGCCAGATCGGCCGGCAGCGGCGGCAGGGCCGGCAGGGGATCCCGCAGCTGGGTGAGGGCATCCACGCTCACCCCCGCACCGGCAGGGGCCAGGGCCGCCACCAGCTCAATGGCCTCGGCATCGGGTGTAGGCAGCCCCAGCCATTGCTCCATGGCCTGGGGGCGGGCGGTGAGCAGGGCCACCCCCTGGCCCAGCCGCGCCACCGCCTGCTGCAGGGGCTGGCTGGCGGCCTGGTTGAGCTCGTCGATCTGGGACACATCCAGGGCCTGCTCCAGCACACCGCGGCCGGAGGCGATCAGCACCAGGTCGTCGTTGATCAGGGCGGTGGCCAGGGGTTGGGGGTCCTGCCCCAGCAGCGCCCCCCGGCCGCTGATCAGACCCATGCCGCGGTAGCTGCTGATCTGCAGGTCGGTGCCGGCCAGGCTGCGGGTCTGCCAGAACCGCTGCAGGAAGCGGCGCGCCCCTTCGCTATCGCGGCTGCGCAGGGCCAGCACCCAACCCGGGGGCTGCTTGGCCTCCGGCGGGGTGAGCAGGGCAAAGCTGCTCTGGCTGCCGATCCAGGGGGCCAGCTCGGAGCGGTAGTCGAGGCCGGCGGCGGCGAAGGCACCATCGCGCAAGCGGTCGGCCGCGGCGGCCGCCTCGCGCCGCTGGCGGGGGCGGGCCACGGCCCGTGCATAGGCGGCGGGTTGGTCGGGGGCCACCAGCCAATGCAGGCTCAAGGGGGCCGTGCGGGGCACAAACCGGGCCGCCAACGGCAGCTCCAGCCGCTGGGTCTGCAGGGCCAGGGGGCTGTGCTGCCACAGCAACCACCATCCGGCCAGGGCGGCGCTGAGCAGCGCCACGGCCACCGCCAGCACAGCCGCCAGGAAGGGGCGCGCCCTCATGCCTCGCACACAGGTGTGGCCTCATCTTTATGCATGGCCGGCCCCCTGGCTACGGTGCCGCGATGGCCAGCCCGTTACCGCTCAGCGCCCGTGAGCTCAAAGCCCGCCTCGATGCCGGCGAGCCGCTGCAGCTGGTGGATGTGCGGGAGCCGATGGAACTGCAGCTGGCGCAGCTGGCGGAGCCCGTGATTCACCTGCCGCTGGGCAGCTCCCAGAGCTGGATCGAACAATTGCCGGCCCTGCTCGATCCCCAGGCGCCCGTGGTGGTGCTCTGCCATGCGGGGGTGCGCAGCTGGCAGTTCGGCTGTTGGCTGATGGAGGCCCAGGGCTACGGGCAGGTGTGGAACCTGCAGGGGGGCATCGACGCCTGGAGCGTGGAGGTGGACCCCAGCGTGCCCCGCTACTGAGCGGCCGGGTTCCTGCGGTCCGGCCGGTCCCCCTACGATCGCCGCAGCCTCCCGCACCGGAGATCGTGCAGCTGCTGCCACGCCGGCAACGGGAAGTGCTGCAGGCCACGGTGCGCCATTACGTGGACACCACCGAACCGGTGGGCAGCAAGACCCTGGTGCAACGCTTCGGCTTGGACGCCAGCCCCGCCACGGTGCGCTCCGCCATGGGCGCACTGGAGCAGCGGGGGCTGCTGACCCAGCCCCACACCTCCGCCGGGCGAATCCCCAGCCAACTGGGCTATCGCCATTACGTGGACTGCCTCCTGCCGGCGCCCGGGGTGGCGGTGGGCCAGCTGGAGCGCGAGCTGATGGGGCTGAGCCTGCAGTGGGCCGCCCTGGATGACCTCCTGCTGCAGCTGGCGCGGCGGCTGGCGGATCTCACCGGCCTGCTCAGCCTGATCACCCGCCCCCAACGCCGCAATCCACAGCTGCAGGCCCTGCGGCTGGTGCCCAGCGGTGAACGGCTGCTGGTGTTTCTGGTGGAGGAAGGGGCCTCCGCCAGCAGCCTCAACCTGCGGCTGCCGGCCGCCGCCAACGGCCAACTACCGGCCCTGGAGCGGTGGGCCTGCGATCAACTCAGCCGCGGCGAGCTGCGCTGGCAAACCCTGCCCAGCCAGCTGAAGCTGAGCGGCGAAGTGCTGCGACAGGGGCTCCACAGCCACCACCAGGGTCTTCCCAGCACCCCCCAGGCCGCCCTGACCATGGGGATGGGGGGCCTGCTGCTGCAACCGGAATTTCAGCGCAGCGAAAGCCTGCGGCCGCTGCTGCAACTGGTGGAGGAACAACCGGGGGCGGTGCTGCTCAGCGACCAAGCCGGCATCCTCGGAGGCGTGTGGATCGGCTCGGAACACCCGCATCCTGCCCTGGGGCCCTGCTCGGTGGTGCAGGCGAGCTACGGGGCTGGGCCCGATGGCCAAGGGCACGTGGCGCTGATCGGCCCGATGCGGATGGCCTACGCCACGGCGCGGTCGGCCGTGCGGGCGGTGGCCCGCACCCTGGAGCGGCTCCTGGGCTAGGGGGTCGGGATCCGAGCGTCAGCCCCCAAGGCTGTCGCCCAACCGATCGGCCACGGTATTGACGTCCTTGTCGCCGCGACCGGAGAGGTTCACCACCACCTCGGTGCCGGGGGCGAGGGTGGGGCAGAGCTTGTCGAGCCAAGCGAAGGCGTGGGCCGTTTCCAGGGCGGGAATGATCCCCTCAAGGCGGCAAAGCAACTGCAAGGCATCGAGGGCCTCGGCATCGGTGACGGCCCCGTATTCGGCCCGGCCGATGGTCTTGAGGTAGCTGTGCTCCGGCCCCACCCCGGGGTAATCGAGGCCGGCGCTGATCGAGTGGGCCTCCTGCACCTGGCCCTCGCTGTCCTGCAGCAACAGGCTCATGGCGCCATGCAGCACGCCAACGCGCCCCTCGGTGATGGTGGCGGCATGGCGACCAGTGGCGACACCATCACCGGCGGCCTCCACACCGATCAGCCGCACGGCGGTGTCGGGTACGAAGGGATGAAACAGGCCCATGGCGTTGGAGCCACCGCCCACGCAGGCCACCAGCACATCGGGGTTGCGGCCAAAGGCTTCGTGGCACTGGCGCTTGGTTTCCTCACCGATCACGGCATGGAAATCGCGCACCAGCATCGGGAAGGGGTGGGGCCCCGCCACCGAACCGAGGATGTAGTGGGTGGTCTCCACGTTGGTAACCCAATCGCGGATGGCTTCGCTGGTGGCGTCCTTGAGGGTGGCGGTGCCGGCGGTCACCGGTTGCACCGTGGCCCCCAGCAGACGCATGCGAAACACATTGAGGGCCTGACGGCGCATGTCCTCGGCGCCCATGTACACCACGCACTCCAAGCCGAAACGGGCGCAAACGGTGGCGGTGGCCACGCCGTGCTGGCCGGCACCGGTTTCGGCAATGACCCGCTGTTTGCCCATCCGCAGGGCGAGGAGGGCCTGGCCGATGGCGTTGTTGATCTTGTGGGCGCCGGTGTGGTTGAGGTCTTCCCGTTTCAACCAGA
>JBEIQU010000276.1:0-2160 GCA_040376355.1 Prochloraceae cyanobacterium
GCTCGCCAGGAATCGCGCTTTAGCCCCGGGGTGAGTTCAGCCGTGGGGGCG
Source organism: Prochloraceae cyanobacterium (assembly GCA_040376355.1). Lineage (GTDB taxonomy): Bacteria > Cyanobacteriota > Cyanobacteriia > PCC-6307 > Cyanobiaceae > Vulcanococcus. The sequence goes on from JBEIQU010000276.1 coordinate 52, forward strand.
GTGGGCCTGCTGCAGTTGATGCCGGCCACCGCCGCAGAACTGGCGGGGATGCCCCTGAGCACCACCCAACTGCAAGACCCCAGCCGCAACACCGAACTGGGGGCCCGTTACCTGCGCCAACTGCTCAACCGCTGGCAGCAGCAGCCCTTCCTGAGCGTGGCCAGCTACAACGCCGGTCCTGGCGCGGTGGAGCGCTGGCGCGGGGCTGGTGTTCCCGATCCCCAGCGGGAGCCGGAGCTTTGGGTGGAAGCCATCCCCTACCCCGAAACCCGGCTCTACACCAAGAAAGTGCTGGGCAATCGCTGGACGTATCAACTGATCGCAGCCACGGGTGATCAGGCCTGCACCTGGAGTCAGGCCAGATAGCCCCCGAGGCTGTGCTGCAGCTGATGACCCACAAGGATCCCCAGCAGCACCCAACCACTCAGCCCCAGCGAGGCCAGCCAGGGGGCGGGCATGATCCGCAACCGGATCAGATCCAGACGAGCCAGTAGCACCGCCGAGGCCAGCACCAGCACCTCCGAGAGCACGGCCAGGTGCAGCAGGTACAAGCCACCGGTGATCACGATCAGCAGGGTCACCACCAGGGTGAGGGCCTTGCTGGCCGCCATCAGCTCGGAGAGCTCCCGCAGCAGCACATCCGGCATGGCGCAGAACACCACCACCGCCAGGGCCTGCAGGCTCTGCAGCGGCCAGAACCAGGGGCCCGCCAACTGCTGCTGCAGAGGCGTGGAGGCCTCCGCCAACAGTTGCGGTGCCACATCCGCCCAATGCAGGCCGAGGTAGCCACTCACCACCAGCAGCACCAGCAGCATTGGCGCCCGCAGGGGCAGCACCAGCAGGGCGAACAGAGCTTTCACAGCGACGGGTTCAACACGGAATCAGGACGGATTCAGCACGAGGGCAATGGCCTCGAAGGGACAGGCCGGGATGCATTGTTCACACACCAGGCAGCGTTGCGCGTCGAACTGCAACTGCCAAGTGGGGGCCACGCTTTGCAAAGCACCGCTGGGGCAGACGCTGCTGCAGATGCCGCAGTCCACGCAACGCTCCGGATCGATGCTGATCTGACCCGAGGCCCGGTTCAGCCCCAGGCCCTGGCGTTCGAGCCATTGCTCCGCCGCCGCCAGGTCGTCGATGTCGCCCGAGAGCTCCACCACCATGGTGCCGCTCTGGTTGGGGGCAATCTGGGCCCGCAGGATCTTGGCGGCGATGTCAAACTCCACCGCCAGGCGATAGGCGATCGGCTGGTGCACCGCCTCGCGGGGGAAATGCAGGGTGATGCGGCGCTTCACGCTCCAGCTTCCGCTTGGCCTCAGCGTACCGACGCCACCCAGGCCGCACCTGGCAGATTGTGGCCAGATCCAGCAGCCATGGCTGCCAGCGGCCCTTGAACGACCCCGCTCCTAGCTCCCCGGAAACGCCCGGCAAGATCACTGGTGCCGCAGGCCTGGGGCGGCGGGAGCGGATGCTGCTGGCTGCCCTGGCGGCGGTGCTCGCCCTGGGGTTGTTCCTGCTGCGCGGTGGCCTGCAACCGGCCGCTCCCCTGCAACAGCTGGCCCGGCAATCCCTGGATCTGCCAGTGGCCCTGAGCGACGGACGTCCGACCCTGGTGGAGTTCTACGCCGATTGGTGCGAAGCCTGCCAAGCGATGGCTCCCGCCATGGAGACAATCGCCCGCCAGCACCACGAGCAACTCGACGTGGTGCTGCTCAACGTCGACAACCCCCGCTGGCAGCCGGAAATCGATCGCTACGACGTCAACGGCATCCCGCAGCTGGAGTTGTTTGATGGCGGCGGCAGTGCCGTGGGGCGGGCCCTCGGGGCCCGCAGCGCCCCTGAGCTGGAGGCCCTCAGCAGGGCGCTGATTGCCAACACCCCCCGCCCGGACCTGGCGGGCCTGGCCCGGCAGAGCAGCCTCAGCGATATCCCCGTCGCCAGCGCGGCAGCAGCCACGGCAGCCATGGCCGGCCCCCGTAGCCACGGCTAGAGCGCAGCCTCGGCTACGCCGGGCAGATCGGCCTAGCCTGCTGTCCATCAGATCCCGCCTGGGCGCGGCGCCGCCACACCATGAATCGCTTTCGGGTTGAGCTGATCGCCGCCACCCCC
>JBEIQU010000105.1:0-5921 GCA_040376355.1 Prochloraceae cyanobacterium
CGCTGCAGCAGTTCCGCCAGCAGGGGCCCCTGGAGCAGTTGCCAGCTGTTGCCCCGTCGTTCGTCTCCGGGGGGCCGGTGCCAGAGGGTCTGGCCGTGGCAGCCCACCAGGGTTGCCAGGCCATGGGGGTCGCAGGCGCGGGCGGCGGCGGCCTGGTGCTCCGTGATCGCCTCCCTCAGCTCCAGCAGGTCGGCGGCCGTGCAGGCCTGGCCCTGGCCCACGGCGGTCAACCGCCGCTGCAGATCGGTGGGGTAGGGGTGGCTGGCGCGGTTGAGCAGCCGCCAGCGGGGCCTGCGGGCGGGCCCCGCAAATGTGGCCAGCACGGCATCAACGCCGTCGGCGCTGGTGCCGCTCATCAGACCCAACACCCGCATGCCCGTTCTCCGACCAACAAAAAGCCCCCGGGGCATTCTCCCGGGGGCCGTGGGGGTGTCGATGCCTCAGCTCACTTGTTGGGCTGGGGGGTCATGCGCAGGTAGGGCCTGATCTCGGTGACGCCCTTGGGGAACTTGTTGCGGGCTTCGTCGGTGGGGATCGAGGGCACCACCACGCAGTCGTCGCCGTCTTTCCAGTTCACCGGGGTGGCCACCTGGTGGTGGTCGGTGAGCTGCAGGGAGTCGATCACCCGCAGGATCTCGTGGAAGTTGCGGCCGGTGCTGGCGGGGTAGGTGATCTGCAGGCGCAGCTTCTTGTTGGGGTCGATGATGAACACCGAGCGCACCGTGAGGTTGTTGAGCGAATTGGGGTGGATCATCCCGTAGAGATCGCTCACCTTCTTGTCCTCATCGGCGAGGATCGGGTAGTCGACGCTGGTGCTCTGGGTCTCGTTGATGTCGCAGATCCAGCCCTTGTGGCTCTCGGCGGAATCGACGCTCAGGGCGATGGTTTTGACATTGCGCTTGTCCCACTCGGCGCGCAGGCGCGACACCTCACCCAGCTCGGTGGTGCACACCGGGGTGTAGTCGGCGGGATGGGAGAACAGCACCACCCAGCTGTCGCCGGCGAAGTCGTAGAGGTTGATCGGACCCAGCTGGGAGTTCTGGGTGAAGTCGGGCACGGTGTCGCCCAGTTGCAGCGCCATGGCGCGGGAAGGGAAGGAGGCCAGATGTTGACATAGCTAGCTGGCCGACTGACGTCAACCGTTGGGGTGCGCCGCGGGTTCCCCCTGGCTGAACAGCCATTGGCGCAGGTGCTCTCGCCCCAGGCCGGCGGTGGCGGAGATGAACAGCACCTGGGGATCGAGGGCCCGGGCCTGCTCGAGCGCCGCGGCTGGGCAGCGGTCGATCTGGTTGCCGATCAGGTGCCGCGGCGCCGTGCTGTGGAGCTCGTCGAGGATGGCGTGCACGGTGCACAGCTGTTCGCGCCAGCCGGGATCGGAGAGGTCCACCACCAGCAGCAGCCGGTCGGCCTCCAGGGTTTCCTCCAGGGTGGAGCGGAAGGCCTCCACCAGCGGCGGCGGCAGGTCGCGAATGAAGCCCACCGTGTCCGTGAGCAGCAGGCTGCGGGGCGCTCCCCCCTCGGGGTTGGGGCTGATTAGGCGCCGCGTGGTGGGATCGAGGGTGGCGAACAGCTGGTTGGCCGCGAGCACCCCGCGGCCCGCCTGCGGTTTGCAGAGGGCATTGAGCAGGGAGCTCTTGCCGGCGTTGGTGTAGCCCACCAAGGCAAAGCGCTGCTGGCCCTGACGGCCGCTGCGCAGGCGTGCCCGGTGTTCCCCCAGCTTGCGCACGTCGCGCTGCAGTTTGTCGATGCGCCGCGCGATGGCCCGGCGATCCTTCTCCAGCTGGGTCTCCCCGGGCCCGCGGGTGCCGATGCCCCCACCCTGGCGCGAGAGGCTCAGGCCCCGCCCCACCAGACGCGGCAAGCGGTAGCGCAGCTGGGCCAGCTCCACCTGCAGCCGGCCGGCGCCGCTGGCGGCCCGCTGGGCAAAGATGTCGAGAATCAGCTCGCTGCGGTCGCTCACGGGGCGATCCAGCACCCGCTCCAGGTTGCGGGCCTGGGCAGGGGTGAGTTCCCGGTCGGTCACCACCAGCGACGCCTCGACGCGGCGGGCCTCCAGGGCCGCTTCCCGCAGCTTGCCCTCCCCCCAGAGCGCCTGGGCGGTGCTTGCCGTGTAGCGCTGTTGCACCAACCCCACCGGTTGGCCGCCGGCGCTGCGCACCAGGCCCTCCAGTTCCGCGACCTGGCGCCGGGCCTCCTCCGGATCCGCCGGGCTCAGGGCCAGCAACAGCACCCGTTCCGCCGCGGAGGCCCGGGTGGCTGGGGCACTGGCTGGCTGGGCCTGCTCCGGTGGCGGGGCCAGGTCGCACAGCTCGGCCAGCTCCCCCTGTTGCCAGAGCTGCCAGGGGGCGTCGTTGGCCTCGCCCGGGATGAAACAGGCCGCGGGCCAGTGCCCGCCGGCCCCGGGTTCCTGCGGGTAGCGCAACCACTGCTGGGGCTGCAGATCCAGCCCTACCACCGCTTCGCTGCCCGATGGCTCCAGCTGGCGTCGCCCCCCCACGCAGGTGATCAGCCGCAGGTCGTTGCCCTGGCGCCGCGGCCCCCCCGGCAGGCGCTCCAGCAGCCGGCCCGATTGCTCCAGGGGGCCCACCCACAGCAGCCGGCATAGGCCGCGGCCATCCACCACCAGGCTCAGGGGCAGCTCCAGCTCGTCGCATTCGGCCGCCAGGCGTTGCAGGGCCAGCAGATCAGCGCCCCCCTGCTCCGGGTGGCGCCGGTGGCTGAGGCGTTCCAGGCGGCGCCATTGCGAGGGCCGCAGGCCAGCGGTGCGGCCCAGCAGCATCGATTGCTTCAAGGGGTGCCCGCCGGTTTGGGGCGCCGGATCACCAGGCAGCGGATGCCGGCGGCACGGGCTCCGGCTTCGTCTTCAGCGCTGTCGCCGATGTGCCACACCGCATCGGCGGGCAAGTGGAGCGCCTCCAGGGCCCGTTGGAACGGCAGGGGATCCGGCTTGGCGGCCCCCACCTGCGACGACACCACCACCGCCTCGAACCAGGGGGCCAACCCCAGGCTCTCCAGCAGCGGCAACAGCCGTTGGTCGAAGTTGCTCACCACCGCCAGCCGCAGGCCGCGATCCCGCCAGCGCTGCAGATGCTCGGCCACGTCGTCGTAAACCCGCCAGGGCTCCGGCCCGGCGAAATAGGCGAACAGGTCGCTGCCGAGCTGCGGCGGCAGAGGCTCCTGGTGGCCGCAGCTCTGTAGGCAGGCGCCGATCAGATCCGTCCACCAGGCCTGTTCCGCCTCCAGCAAGCCATCCCCCTCCAGGCCAGGGAAGGCCAGCGGTGGGGCCGCCCGGAACAGCCGTGGAAACACGGCGTCGATGGCGCTGGCCTCCAGCGTGATCCCGTGCTGCTCCGCCACGGCGGCGTAGCTGCTGCCCACGGATTGGCGCAGGCCGATCAGGGTGCCCATGGCATCCAGCAGCAGGCCCTGGGGTGCGGTGGTGTCGGTCATGGCGCTGAGGTCCACCCTGATTCAAGCGACTCCCGCTCGCGTCGGGGCCTAGAACCATTCCGCCAGCCAGCCGCCAGCCACCTTCAACTGGTGCTGCAGGCCCGGCAGCCGGGCCAGGTAGGCCAGGCGCCGCAGTTGGAACGCCGTGGGGCCCGCCAGGGTCACCCCCATGCCGGTGAGGGTGGCCTGCCCGATCCCCAGCCCCAGCATTTCCCCCAGGTCGTTCCACACAAACGGCTCCAGCGCCTCGCCGCGTCGCAGGCGCAGCAGGTTGGCCGCCACATGGGCGGCCTGTTGGTAGGCCACCTGGGCCGTGGCCGGATGCAGGTTGCCCTCGTCGGGGTCCCCCTCAGGGGTGGCCATGGGGGAGCTGGCGGCATCGCCGATGGCAAACAGGTCGCTGGCGCCGCTGACCCGCAGCTGGGCATCCACCCGCAGGCGGCCGCGCGGATCGAGGGGCAGGGCGGGCTCCAGATCGGGCACGCACCCGCCCACACCACCGGTCCAGATCACCGCTTCACAGGGGAGGGCCTCCACGCTGCCGGGGCTTGCCGCCGGCTCCAGTTGGATGGCCGCGGCCTCCACCGCCCGCACGCGGGTGCCGCAGCGCAGCCGCACATCGCGCTGCAGCAAGGCGGCGCGGGCCTGATCGCGGTTGAAAGCCTTCGAGCCGGGCAGCAGATCCGGTCCCTGCTCGATCAGCTCGATCACCGCCGAGCCTTCCAGAAGGTCGGCCAGCTTGCAGGCCAGTTCCACGCCGCTGGCACCGGCCCCCACAATCACGAGCCGTTGCAGGGGCCGGCTGCGCAGCCGCAGCCGCTCCACCAGGAGCTGCAGCTGATCCACATCCGCCAGGCTGCGGAAGCCCCGGCTGAATTCGGCGACTCCGGGAATGCCAAAGCTGAGGGGTCGGCCGCCGGTGGCCACCACCAGCTGGCTGTAGTGCAGCCGTTGGCCATCGTCGGTGCTGAGGCTGTGGTCGCCGGGCTGGATGCGCTGCACCCGTTGCTGCAGCCAGGCCACGCCGCTGCCCGCCAGCAGTGTGCTGAAGCGCGGCGCAATCTCCCAGCGCCGCAGCTCCCCGCTGAGGCACTCGTAGAGCAGGGGGAGAAACAGAAACCGCTCCTGGGGTTCGATCAGCAGCACCGGCGGCGCGCCGCTGCCGCGGGCCAGCTGCAGGGCGGCACTGAGGCCTCCGAAACCGCCCCCCACCACCACCACGGGTGCTTGCTCGGCCTGACTTGGCGGCACGGTTCGGCGCGGGGCAGGGTGTTGCGCGAACCCTAACCAGAGGCACCGGCTCCCCAGGGCGGCCTCCCCCGCATTGGAAGATGGGGGGATGACCACCACGGCAGCTGTGCTCGACCCCGCTCAGGCCTGCGCTGAGCTGGAGCAGCGGGATGCGCTCGGGCGCCTGCGCTGGGGCCAGGAGCAGTTTGGCGATGGCTTCGCCCTCACCACCAGCTTCGGCATCCAGGCGGCGGTGTCGCTGCACCTGGTGAGCCAGCTCCCCCAACCCGTGAAGGTGATTTGGGTGGATACCGGCTATCTGCCGGCCGAGACCTACCAGTACGCCGACACCCTGACCCAGCTGCTGGGTCTGCAGGTGCATGTGGCCCAGGCCGAGATGAGCCCCGCCCACATGGAGGCCCTGCACGGCAAGTTGTGGGAAACGGGCCAGGTGGATGACCTGGAGACCTACCACCGCATCCGCAAGGTGGAGCCCCTGGACCGGGCCCTGCAGCAGCTGCAGGTGACCTGCTGGGCCAGCGGTGTGCGCGGCAAGCAGACCGACCACCGCCGCACGATGCAACCCCTGCAACAGGTGCGCGGGCGCTGGGCGTTGCGGCCGCTGCTGGATTGGGGCAACCGCGAGGTGTACTACTACATGCAGGAGCACAACCTGCCCCAGCACCCGCTGTTTGAGCAGGGGTACTCCACCGTGGGCGACTGGCACTCCAGTGCCCCCGATGACGGCAGCGTCAGTGGCCGCGCCACCCGTTTCGGTGGCCTGAAGCAGGAATGCGGCATCCACCTGCCGGGGATGGCCGGCGAGGGCATCTGAGTGGCGCGGCTGTTGCTGGTGGGCAACAGCCGCTGGCATTGGGCGGAGGTGGCTGAGGGCGGTTGGCGCAGTTGGCATACGCCGCCCCCGTCCCCCGGGGCACCACCCGCCTGGGATCGGCTGCGGGCCTGGGCGGCGGTGGGAGCCCTGCCACCCGGTTGCAGCCCGCCGCCTGACCGTGCGCTCACCCTGGCGCAGGTGCCCCTGCGCGATCTGCCCCCCTGGTTGGGGATGGACCGGTCCCTGGTGGCCTGGGGAGCCTGGCGTTCAGAGCGCAGCGCAGTCCTGGTGGCGGAGGCCGGCACGGCCCTCAGCCTCACCTGGGTGGATGGCCATGGACGCTTGCGGGGCGGGCGCATCAGTGCCGGCGCGGCGTTGCAGCGGCGCAGCCTCGGTGAGGCCACCG
>JBEIQU010000022.1:0-12284 GCA_040376355.1 Prochloraceae cyanobacterium
ATGCCGAAGTCCTCCAGGGTCACGCTGAGCTGGGTCTGGCCGCGGCGGTTCAGCAGTTCCAGCACGTTGCCCGGCGCCAGGAAGCGCTCCAGCCGTTGGCCCGCGAGGCTGCCCCAGGCGGCCCCCACCATCAGCACCACCAGTCCGGTGTGCACCAGCAGGGGCCCCACCCGGCCGCTCACGCCGCGCCGGGCGGCCAGTCTGTTGGTGTGAGGTTGCACCTGCCAGCCCCGTTGGCTGAGCAGCTGCTGCAGGCGATCGAGGCTCGCGGCAGGGTCGCTGCAGGGAATGGTTTCCGCCAGGGTGAGTTTGCTGAGCTGGCGCGGTGCGCTGTAGTCGATCCAGCGCAGCGCCGCCCGCAGGGCGGGCCACTGGCGGCGCCAGCTGCAGAGGATCAGGGCCAGCCCCAGCCACGCCAGCAGCGCCAGAAACCAGCCACTGGAATACACATGGTCGAGCTGCAGCCTCAGCAGGGCATCGCCGTTGAACAGCCCCAGCCAGGGTTTGGCGTCGTAGACGCGGTGGTACAGCTCCGGGTTTTCCTTCTGGGGCACCAGGGTGCCGAGGCCGCTGGCAATGGCGATCACGATCAGCAGGCCGATGGCCAGCCGCAGGTCGGAGATCCAGGCGATCAGACGTTTCATCGGCGGTTCATCGGCGGTTGCTCAGCTCCAGCGGGCCAGCAGGGTGAGGGCACCGCTCACCAGCAGCACCACGCCGCTCACGGGGGGGACCCATTGGCCCAGGGCCCGCAGGGCCAGCAGCCGCGGCAGGGAGGCGGCCGCCGCGCCCGCCAGCAGCAGTGGCATCACCTGCCCGGCGGCGAAGGCGCTCAGCAGGATGGCTCCTGCCAGCGGTTGGCCCGCTTGGGAGATCCAGCCCAGCAGCACCGCCAGCACCGGGGTGGTGCACGGGGAGGCCGCCAGGCCAAAGGCCAGGCCTGCCGCCACCGGGGCCAGGGCCGGCGGCACCCGTTGGCGCCACTGCTCGGGATCGGGGCCCGCCGGCAGCTGTAACGGCAGCAGGCCCAGCAGGTTGAGGCCCATCAGCACCGCTAACAGGGCCACCAGGGTGGGCACCAGGCCGGGCACCTGGCCGTAGATGCGACCCAGGCCTCCACTCACCAGCCCCAGCAGCACCAGGGAGGCGGCGATGCCAGCGCAGAAGCTGAGGCTGCGCAGCCAGGGGCGCTGGCGGTCGCTGTCGAAGCCGGCCAGGTAGGCGAGGGTCACCGGCAACAGGGAGAGGGAGCAGGGGCCCAGGCTGGTGAGCAGTCCGCCAGCGAAGACCAGGCCCAGGGTGAGGGCGCCGGGATGGGCCAGGGAGCTCTGCAGGATCTGTTCGCCGCTGCGGGCCCAATCCGCCAGGGCCGTAGCCGCCATCGAAGGGTTTGTGCAGCGCCGGGGGTCAGCCTATCGACACGCTTTCACGGCCGGCGCGTTGGCGCTGCTGGCGGCGCGGGTGGCCTGGCTCCAGGCCGGCCCCCTCCAGGGAGCAGCGCAGCAGCAGGCCGGCGGTGAGCAGGCTGGAGAGCAGGGAGTTGCCGCCGTAACTGATCATTGGCAGGGGTAATCCGGTGGTGGGCATGGCGCCGCTGGCCACGGCGATGTTGAGAATCGATTGCCCCACCAGCAGGGTGGTGCAGCCCAGGGCCACCAGCCGTTGCTGGTTGCTGCGGCAGCTCAGGGCCACGCGCAGTCCCACAAAGCCGAACAGCAGCAGAAACAGCAGCAGCACCAGGGATCCCACGTAGCCGAACTCCTCGGCAAACACCGCAAAGATGAAATCGGTGCTTTGAATCGGCAGGTATTGCAGCTTCTGGGTGGAGAGCCCGAACCCCTCCCCCCAGAGGCCGCCGGAGCCGATGGCTAGCAGGCTCTGCACCAGCTGGTAGCCATCCCCCTGGGCATCGGTCCAGGGGTTGAGGAAGGAGGTGACGCGAACGCGCTGGTAGTCGTTGATCGAGATGCTGCCGATGGCCACGGCGAGCCCAGCGCCGGCGCTGCCCAACATCGCCCAAAGCGGAAGGCCGGAGCCCAGGGCCATCAGCCACAGCAGGATGCCGCAGAGGGAGGCGGTGCTGAGGTTCGGCTGCTTGAGGATCAGGCCGAGGGTCACGGCGAACACCCCCAGCCAGATCAGTTTCTGATCGGCGCCGATGCGGTTCCAGTGGGAGAACAGCGAGGCCCCCTGCAGCACCAGGAAGGGTTTGATCAGTTCCGTGGGCTGGATCTGAATGGGCCCGATCACCAGCCAGCGGCTGGCGCCATTCACGGTGCTGCCGATCACCAGGGTGAGGGCGATCAGCACCATGCCGATCAGCAGGGCCGGCGCCGCCAGCCGCAGCCAGCGCCGCAGGTTGATGCGCAGGCCCAGGTAGAGCAGGCCCCAGCTGGCGATCAGCCACAGGGCCTGCCGCTTGAGGTAGTAGGTGGCGTCGCCCATCTCCCGGGCGGCCACCCACCAGCTGGCGGACCCCAGCACCGCCAGCCCCAGCAGACACCACAACGCCACCATGCCCAGCAGCAGACGGGCCTCCGCCGGCCAATGGCCGAACGGCACGGGCAGCCATCCGGAGCTGCTTGCCGCCGGGCGCGATGGTGGTGCTGGCGAGCGGCCGTGGCGAGCCAAAACAGCGGTGGAAACAGGATCTGACTATCCCGTATTTCCGGGGTTTGCGCCAACAAAAAAGCCCGGCAAAGCCGGGCTCATTCAGGGGATTCGGGCTGTCGTGATGGGGGTGACGTGCGGCTTAGTTGCCGACGTTGACCTGACGGCGACCGCTCACCAGTTCAACTTTGAGGATCTTGCCGCCCTGCTTCATGATCCGCTGCTGTTCAGCGAACCAGCTCTCGTAGGGCACCCACTTGGTGAAGAAGGTGTTCTGCAGCTCGCGCTGGGAACGGGTTTTCTCCGGGCAGGGGATGCAGGCCGTGACTTTGAACAGGCGCATGGGGTGAGCCTCAGTTGCCCAGGCCGGAGCTGATGTAGTCGAAGTACACGCCCATCTCACGGCCGGCGTCGGGGCCCACCAGGGAGGCGGTCACTTCCTTCATGGCCTGGATCGACTGCACGGTGGCACCGATGGGCACGCCCAGGGAGTTGTAGGTCTCCTTGAGGCCATTCAGCACACGCTCGTCGAGGATCGAGGTGTCACCGGCCAGCATGGCGTAGGTGGCGTAGCGCAGGTAGTAGTCGAGGTCGCGGATGCAGGCCGCGTAACGACGGCAGGTGTACATGTTGCCGCCCGGACGGGTGATGTCCGAGTACAGCAGCGACTTGGCGACGGCTTCCTTGATGATGGCCGCGGCGTTGGCGCTGATGGTGGCAGCGGCGCGAACCCGAAGCTCACCGCTGGAGAAGTACTGCTCCAGACGGCCCATGGAGGAGCTGTCCAGATACAGGCCTTGAACGTCGGCCTGGTTGATGACGTTGGTGATGGCGTCTTGCATGGAACCTGTTCGAAGAGGCGATGTGGTGGAGAGGAAGCAACCTCAGGAGAGGGCGCCGACGACGTAGTCGAAGTAGAAGCCAGCCTCTTCGGCGTCACCACCGGTGAGCAGACCCATGGCGGCGTTCTTCATCTCGCGCACGGCTTCGGCCATGGCCTCGAGGGGGGTGCCCAGGGAGCGGTACATCTCCTTGGCGCCGATGATGCCGATCTCTTCGATCGGGGTCACATCGCCGGCCACGATGCCGTAGGTCACCAGGCGGAGGTAGTAATCCATGTCGCGCAGGCAGGACGCGGTCATCTCCTCGCCGTAGGCGTTGCCGCCGGGGGAGATCACATCGGGGCGCTTCTGGAACAGAGCACCGCCGGCGGTCTTGACAATGCGCTCGCGGCTCTCGCTCAGAACCTGGGCCACGCGCAGACGGCGCTGGCCGCCGCTGACGAAAGCCTTGATCTGGTCGAGTTCGCCAGGGCTGAGATAGCGGGCTTCGGCGTCCGCGTTGATGATCGAGTTGGAGACGATGCTCATGCAGTTCTGCCTCGAAACAAGCGGTCGCCAGAACGGAGACCGAGATCCGGTGGGTAAGGGGTGGGGTTCCAGCCAACCCTGCGGCGGCTGAAGGCGCGGCAGCAGTGCTGTCCGCCGAGTCATTCTGCGCCAACGCCCCGCAACGCCCGGAAGCCCGGTAACAGTTCTTCACGGCGCTTCGTGGCGATAGGGGCTGGTGAGAATGCCTGTGCCGCAAGCATTCTCAGGCATTGCTGCTAAGACCCATTCGCGCAAGTTGTTGACAACAATCTGCCCGCTTTTGCGGATTAATTTGTATCACAATCCAATTCGCCGATGGGCCAACAAAAAGCCCCTGCCAATGGCAGGGGCTCTAGGGAAGCCTGAAGGGCTGACCCGCTCAGCTGGGGTTGAGGGCCGCGTTGCCGCCATAGAGGCCGGCGGTGCGGTTGACACTGCTCAGGGGCAGGCCATCGCTGGTGGCCATGCCCTTGAGGTGGGGGACCGTGTCGCGGCCAAAGCTGCGGGCGTACTCCTGGCTGTTGAGCACGCCTTCGATGGCGGAGCGCAGGCCTTCGTCGCAGCGGGTGGCCAGGAAGCGGCTGGTTTCCGCCGGTTGGGCGGCGCGTCCCAACAGGGCCAGGTAGGCGGCCGCCGCGGCCTTGAACGGCACCATGCGGTTGAGGCGGCTCAGGAACAGGTCGCTGCCGGCGACGCGGCCCACGAATTCGGCCACGCATAGCTGGCCCTTGCGGAACTGGGATTCGGTATCCCCCAGTTGCTCTGAGGCCAGGGGCTGGCGACCGAGCAGCTGGCGATACACCGCTTCGATCGCTGCGGTGCGTTCGGCGCTGCTGGGGTTGCGCGACAGGCAGACCACCGGGCCGAGACTCTGGCGCTTGGCGAAGCCCTGGAGTTTGGCCGGTTGCAGGGCCTTGGCCATGGCGGCCCCGGGCTGTTGGGCGGAGGCAGAAGCGCCGCCGCTGGAGACGGCCGCATTCCAGCCGCCGATCACACGGCCAACTGTCTGTGCCGTGGGCGTGGGGGCATAGCCGGTGGCACCGCTGCTCCAGCTGGTGGCCACGCCACCGCCGGGCTGCCAGCGGGGGGCGCTCCAGCGACGGGCCGGGGCTGGCGGGGTCTGCAGGGAGGAGGGGCCGCTGGCGCTGCTGGGGGCAGGGGCCAGGGTTTCGCCGCCGGTGAGGGTGGCGCTCCAACCGCCGCGCACCACACCGGTGCGGCCGGGCAGGTTTCGGGCGGTGAGGCTGCCGCTACCGCGGAAGGCCTCCGGCGGGGTCACCTCCGGACGGATCCGTGGCGTGGTGTCGGCGTAGGCGGCGGCGTTGAAGGCGCGCTTCAGGGCCGGCACCCGGCGGGTGTTCAGATCGGTGGGGGTGATGAACCGCTCGTAAGGAACGGTGTCTTCACCGAAGCAGTCGTTGTACTCACGGCTGTTCACCATGGCGTCGACAACGCCGTAGAAGCCCTTGCGGGCCGCCACATCGAAGTAGGCGTCGATCTCCCAGCGCCCGAAGGTGGGGCGGCCCAGGAGGCGGCGGTGCATCACCTCAATGGCCTTGCAGATGTACAGGCCGCTCCAGTAGCGCCGGCGGAAGGCATCGCTGCGGGCCACCTGGCGCACAAATTCGCGCAGGCTGAGGTCGCCGTTCTCGAGCTTGATCTCCTCCACCTTGTTGCGCTCGCCGGCATAGCCGCTGTTGCCGAGGATCTGCACATACACCGCGTTGATCACGGCCTGGGTGCTGGCTTCGGTGTTGCGGATGCTGGGTTGGCCGCCCCGGCGGGGTACGGAGGCGCCACCGGTGGCGATCTGTTGGAGACGAACCACCTTCGGCCCCAACTTGCGGGGGACGGAGGCGCGGAACTGCGGGCTGTTCATCTGGCCCGGTTGGCGCATGCCATTGCCCACCAGGATCCGGCGGGTGTCGTAGCTCAGGGGCGCCGGGCGGGTGCTGATGCTGGCGGTGCCGGAGGGGAAGATCGCGCCGTAATTGAGGCCCAGCGGATCGTTGCCGCCGCCGTAGGGATGCTGGTCGGCGTAGGGCTGGCGGTAGCTCGCATACAGGGTGACGTACTGGGGAGCCCCCTCAAACGGCGCACTGAAACGGAACAGCTTGCGGTTGGAGCCCCAGCCGGCGCTCTCCTGGGCTTCCTCACCGATGTCCCGCAGGTACGGAACCGTCTCCTCGCCGAACACCTGGGCGTACTCCATGGTGTTGATCAGCGCGTCCACCAGACCCTTGAGGCCCTGGGCGCTGACGATGTCGAAGTAGCGGGTGAACTCCTCCTTGGAGCTGATGCCCCGACCGAGGAAGTGGCGGAATGCCAGCTCCACCACGCGGCTGTTGACGAACCGGCCGAAGAATTGCTGCTGGTACTCCTTGCTGTGGCCCAGGGCGCGGATGAATTCGCGCATGGAAATGTCGCCCTGGCGTACCTGGGTGGCTTCCACCGGGCAGGGCTCCTGGCTGTAGGCCTTGGCGATGTCGCGCTCGAACACCTGGCGGTAGGCCGCCCGCACCACCTCGGCCTTCTGGGCGCCGGTCATGCCGGGCTTCATGGTGTAGCGCAGCGCCTTGCCTTGGGCAGCGAGTGCATAGATGGCCGGCAGCTGCAGGCCCTGGTTCTCGGGGCTGCCCAGCCGCTGACGGGCGGAGGGGGTGGGAACGGCCAGCTCCTCGATCAGCACGTTGAAGCTGTCGATCAGCAGCTTCCGCGCTTCCGGGAGGTCCTTGATCAGCTCGGCGGCGCCGGCGCGCATTTCCTGCAGCGCCACGTTGGTGGCCGCCAGGGAGCAACCCTTCTCGAGCACATCGCGCAGCCCCCGGGTGTTGACCCGCAGGATGCTGGGATCCCCCGCCACCACGGCGTAGCCGACGTAGCGCAGGAACCAGGCCATGTCGCGGATCGATTTCTTCATCCGCTCGGTGCCGTAACGGGCCACCGAGATCGGACTGAAGCCGGTGGGCAGCACCACACGCACATCGGCATCACCACCGGCCCCCTCGAGCAGGCGGCTGAGCGCGTTGCCGCGCTGATTGCCGCCACTGGCGCCGGCGAAGGTCTGAACGGAGCGCTGGAACGCGGCCTGGTCGCTGGCCAGGGGGGTGCCCTCCGTAGCCGCCACGGGGCTCAGCGGCGCATCGAGATAGGAGAGCGGCGTGCCGCCCGCAAAGATGCGACTGGCCGCCCGGGCCACGATCGCTTCGGCATTGGCGGAGACGCGACGGGCCGCCTCAACCCGCAGCTGGCCGCTCTGGAAAAACGTCACCAGGGTGTTGAGCTCCCCTCCATCGAGGAACCGGTCCTGCTGTTCCGCCTGGCGGACGCTGGAGAGCGGCAGGGTGTCGTAGCGCTGAGGAGCAACCCTGCTGCTGCCGCTGCTGGCGGTCACAGTCATGGATGAGAGCGAGCCTGGCCTGGGCACGTTACGGCTGGCCCTCTGGCCTCCCGGCAGCCCATGAACAAATGTTTGCAGCCCGCGGCCGTCACCACAGCCGGCCCGGTGGGCTGCATGAAATGCTCCCCGTGAGCCGCTGCCCCGCCGCGCCCCCCGTGCCTGTCCGCCTCCCATGACCCAGGCCCCCGCCGATGCCGCCACCCCTGTGGTGAGCGCCTTCTACGACCGCTTTCCCTACCCCGGTGATCCCCTCCAGGACGGCCCGCCGCCTGGATACAACTGGCGCTGGTGCGTGGATGCGGCCACTGCCGCCTGCACCGGCGCGCTGCCGCCGCCGCGGCCCGCCGGGGAGCCCCTGCGGATCTTGGATGCCGGTTGCGGCACCGGGGTCAGCACCGACTACCTGGCCCATCTCAATCCGGGGGCCGAGATCCTGGCGGTGGATATCTCTCCCGGCACCCTGGAGGTGGCCCGCGAGCGGCTGCGCCGTTCCGGCGGCCATCAGCAGGCCCAGGTGCGGATCGAGAACCGCAGCCTGCTGGAGCTGCAGGGGGAGGGCCCCTTCGACTACATCAATTCCGTGGGGGTCCTGCACCACCTGCGGGAGCCGGAGGCGGGTCTGCGGGCCCTGGCGGCCCTGCTGAAGCCCGGGGCGCTCCTGCACCTGTTTCTGTATGCCGATGGGGGTCGCTGGGAGATCCACCGCACCCAGCGCGCCCTCACGGCCCTCGCCGTGGGCACCGGAGCGCCTGGTCTGCAGCTGGGCCGCCAGCTGCTGGCGGAGCTGCCGGAGCACAACCGGCTGCGGCGCCACCATGAGCAGCGCTGGGCCCTGGATTGCGCCGCGGATGCCAACTTCGCGGACATGTACCTACACCCCCAGGAAACCAGTTACAACTTGGAGCGTTTGATGGCCTTCGTGGCCAGTGCAGATCTGGAGTTCGCCGGCTTTTCCAATCCGCAGGTGTGGGATCCGGCCCGGCTGCTGCAGGGGGAGCTGCTGGAGCGGGCCCAGACCCTGCCGCCGTTGCAGCGCTGGCAGCTGGTGGAGGACCTCGACCCCGACATCAGTCATTTCGAGTTTTTCCTGGCGAAGCCTCCCCTGCGCCAGCAGACCTGGGAGGCGGACAGCGTGCTGCTGGCCGCGGCCGGCGCGCGCAACCGCTGCCTCTGGGGCTGGCCTGGTCAGGCGTTGCTGGATTCCGATATGGCGCCCCTCGATCTGTCCAGCGAGGGGTTGGCCCTGTTGCAGGCCCTGGAGCAGGCGCCCGCCGGTACGGCCCTGGGGAACCTGCCCCTGGGCTGGCCTGCGGCGCAGATCGCTGTGGTGGCTAGGGAATTGCTGGCGCAACGGGTGCTGCTGCTTCAGCCCGGCCCCGGCGCCGGTGCGTGATAAATTCCACGCGCCTTTTCAGAGCGTCAGCGCCTTTGCTGGCTTCCCCTCCGCTCCAGTCGCCCGCTCCATCGTCCTCGGAGGATGCAGCGGCGACTGAACAGGAGACTCCCGCCGGTAACTCCGTGTCCGCCGCCCTGGAATCCCCGTCGTCAGTGGTCGCATCCGCGGCCGCCCAAGACGACTACGCGCAGCTTCAGCGGCGCCTCCTTCTCGCCACCCTGATCGCCGCCGTTCTGGCGGGTCTGTTCACGGCTCTGGTGTTCGACCTCCACACCGCCGCCTCCGTGCTGGTGGGTTCCCTCGCGGGGGTGGTCTATTTGCGGCTCCTGGGCCGCAGCGTCGCCCGTCTCGGGCCCGACGCCAAGAAGGTGGGAAAGCTGCAGTTGCTCGTGCCCGTTGTGCTGGTGATGGCGGCCGCCCGTCTGCCCCAGCTGGAGCTGTTGCCGGCCCTGCTCGGCTTCCTGCTCTACAAACCGGCCCTGATTGTTCAGGTCGCGCTCGATCTCCGAGCCGGCCGTCCCTAAACCGTCGCCTGCGCGACCCCGACCGTTCGACCCGATGGGTTTTCTGCCGTTCACCCTTCCCTTTGCCGAACTGGAGGTGGGCCAACACCTCTATTGGCAGCTGGGCAATCTCAAGATCCACGGCCAGGTCTTCATTAGCTCCTGGGTTGTGCTTGGCGCCCTGCTGGCCCTGGTGGTGGTGGGCACCCGCAAGATGGAGCGCGACCCCCGCGGTGTGCAGAACCTCCTGGAGTTCCTCTGGGATTACATCCGCGACATGGCTCGCGAACAGATCGGCGAGAAGGCCTATCGCGACTGGCTGCCGTTCATCGGCACCCTGTTCCTGTTCATCTTCGTGAGCAACTGGGGCGGGGCCCTCGTGCCCTGGAAACTGATCCATCTCCCCAGCGGTGAATTGGGGGCCCCGACGGCTGACATCAACACCACGGTGGCCCTCGCCCTGCTGGTGTCGCTGGCCTACTTCTATGCAGGCCTGAGCCGCAAAGGCTTCCGGTACTTCGAGTACTACGTGGAGCCGACCCCGATCATGCTCCCGTTCAAGATCGTCGAGGACTTCACCAAGCCCCTCTCCCTGTCCTTCCGTCTGTTTGGAAACATCCTGGCGGACGAATTGGTGGTGGCGGTGCTGGCTTTCCTCGTTCCCTTGGTCGTGCCCCTGCCGGCCATGTTCCTCGGCCTGTTCACCAGTGCCATCCAGGCGCTTATCTTCGCCACCCTTGCCGCTTACTACATCGGTGAGGCGGTGCATGAGGAGCACCACTAGGTCGTTCTTCGACCCCGCCTGATCGAAACCCTCGGTCTGGCAAACTCTCTGCGCGCAGGTCCGGCTCGATCCGGGCCCATCTCTGGCTCCACTGAATCAGGCCCCGTCCCTGAATCAGTCCACCACGGATGTCCCAGGCGCAGGGATAACGTCCCGGTTCCCCGTCCGCGCTTTCCCAGCGCCCCACATCCTTCGTTCCACCATGGATTCCATTACCTCCGCCGCGTCTGTTGTCGCTGCTGGTCTGGCTGTCGGCCTCGGCGCCATCGGCCCCGGTATCGGTCAGGGCACCGCTGCCGGCGGCGCTGTTGAGGGCATCGCCCGTCAGCCCGAAGCCGAAGGCAAGATCCGCGGCACCCTGCTGCTGTCGCTGGCCTTCATGGAAGCTCTCACCATCTACGGCCTCGTGGTCGCCCTGGTGCTGCTGTTCGCCAACCCCTTCGCTGGCTGATCAGGACCCACGACGGGTCTGAGTCGGTTTCGGTGATGGCGATCCCCCGTTGATCCCATCACCGGACCTGCTCCGGTCGTCGACCCTGGCCTGATCCCGAGCCCACAGCTTTCGCTTCAGCTCCAGCTCCAGTTCACAGCTCCAGCTTCAACCGCCCGCGCCCCTGCCTCATGACCAGCTGGTTTCTGCTTGGTGCAACGGAGGGAGGTCTGTTTGACCTCGATGCCACCCTGCCGCTGATGGCGGTGCAGGTGGTTCTCCTCACCTTCATTCTCAATGCCCTGTTCTTCAGCCCCGTGGGTCGGGTTGTTGAGGAACGCGAGGGTTATGTCACCACCAGCCGTGCGGAGGCCAAGCAGAAGCTGGCCCAGGCGGAACGCCTGGAGGCCGACCTCAAGGAGCAGCTGAAGGAGGCGCGTCTCGCGTCCCAGAAGCTGATCCAGGAGGCTGAGCAGGATTCAGACAAGCTCTATCGCGATGCGCTGGCAGCCGCCACCGCCGATGCCAATGCGTCCCGCGAACAGGCCCGTCGTGAAATCGACGGCCAACGCGAGGCGGCCATGGCTCAGCTCAAGAGTGATGCCGACAAGCTCGGTGACCTGATCGTCAACCGTCTGCTGGCTGCCAAATGACTTTCCCCATCTTCTTCGCCAATCACGGCGGTTTTGGTCTGAACCTCAATCTGTTCGAGACCAACATCGTCAACCTGGCGATTGTGATCTTCGGCCTCTACAAGTTCCTGCCCAACTTCCTGGGCGGGATCCTGGAGCGCCGTCGCGCCATCATCCTGGCCGACCTCAACGACGCTGAGGAGCGTCTGGCCACCGCCACCACGTCCCTGGCCCAGGCCCAGCAGGATCTCGCTGCGGCCCAGCAAAAGGCCGAGCAGATCCGTGCGGACGGCAAGGCCCGCGCCGAGGCCATTCGCTTGGAGAGCGAGAAGCGCACCATCGAAGAGATGGCTCGCGTCAAGCAGGGTGCCGCCGCCGACCTGGATGCGGAAGCCGCCCGTGTCAGCAATCAGCTGCGCCGTGAGGCAGCCCGCCTGGCGATTGAGAAGGCCCTGGCCAGCCTGCCGGGCAAGCTCAGCGCCGACGCCCAGGCCAAGTTGGTGAACCAGTCCATCCAGTCCCTGGGGAAAGCCTGATGCCACTGCTGAACACCATCACCAGCCCCTACGCAGAAGCGTTCCTGCAGGTGGCTGAATCCCGCAAGGAGGTCGATCAGGTGGTCGACCAGGCCAAGGCCGTTCTCGGTCTCTGGCAAGGCAGCCCCGAGCTGCGGGCGGCCATGGCCTCCCCCGTTCTGGAAGTGGAGGCCAAAAAGGCTGCCCTCGAGAAGCTGTTCTCCGATCAGCTCACCCCCTCCTTCCTCAACTTGCTGAAGCTGCTGGCTGATCGCCAGCGCATCGGCATCCTCGATGCCGTGCTCGAGCGCACGCTCGAGCTCCACCGCGAGCAGCGCAACATCGCGCTCGCCACCGTGACCTCGGCCACAGCCCTCACCGAAGAGCAGCAGGCCGAGCTCAGCAAGAAGGTTCAGGCCGTGGCCGGTACCGACAAGCTGGAGATCAACCTCAAGGTGGATGCCGATCTGATCGGCGGTTTCGTCGTCAAGGTCGGCTCCAAGGTGATCGACGCCAGCCTCGCGGGTCAGGTGCGTCGCCTCGGACTGGCGCTGGCCAAGGTGAGCTAGCCCCGCACCCGAACCCTCCCCTCACCCCCGTCCTCCTCCACAACGCCTCCCATGGTTTCCATCCGCCCCGACGAG
>JBEIQU010000232.1:0-3276 GCA_040376355.1 Prochloraceae cyanobacterium
CAGGCCTACCGCGAGCTGGTGGCCCGGGCCGAGGCCGACCCCGACGGCTTCTGGGGGGAGCAGGCCCGCAGCCAGCTCCACTGGTTCGAGCCCTTCCACACGGTGCTCGACTGGAGCAATCCCCCCTTTGCCCGCTGGTTCGAGGGGGGCATCACCAACCTCAGCTTCAACTGCCTGGATCGCCATCTCACGGGCCCCCGGGCGGACAAGACCGCGCTGATCTGGGAGGGGGAGCCCGGCGATGGGCGCCGCTTCACCTACCGCCAGCTGCACGCCGAGGTGTGCAAGGCCGCCAATGCCCTCAAGGCCCTGGGCATCGGCAAGGGAGATCTGGTGGCCCTCTACATGCCGATGGTGCCAGAGGCCGCCATCGCCATGTTGGCCTGCGCCCGCATCGGCGCCCCCCACTCGGTGGTGTTCGGCGGGTTCTCCGCCGACGCCCTGCGCGATCGCCTGATCGATGGCCAGGCCAAGGCGGTGATCACCGCCGACGGCGGCTTCCGCAAGGACAAGCCCGTGCCCCTCAAGCCGGCGGTGGATGAGGCGCTCGACAGCCAGGGCGGTGCCCCCAGCGTGGAGCACGTGCTGGTGGTGCAACGCCTGGCGGGGGCCGCCGGTCCCTGCGCCATGGCCCCCGGTCGCGACCACTGGTGGCATGAGCTGGTGGAGGCCCAGAGCGTCGACTGCCCGGCCGAGCCGATGGCCAGCGAGGACCGGCTGTTCGTGCTCTACACCTCCGGATCCACCGGCAAACCCAAGGGGGTGGTGCACACCACCGCCGGCTACAACCTCTGGGCCCACCTCACCTTCCAGTGGATCTTCGACATCCGTGAGGACGACATTCACTGGTGCACCGCCGACGTGGGCTGGATCACCGGCCACAGCTACATCGTCTACGGGCCGCTCTCCAATGGCGCCACCACCGTGATGTACGAGGGGGCGCCGCGCCCCAGCAAACCGGGGGCCTTCTGGGAGGTGATCCAGAAGCACCGCTGCACGATCTTCTACACCGCGCCCACGGCGATCCGGGCTTTCATGAAGGGCGGCCGTGGGGTGCCGGATCAGTACGACATGAGCTCCCTGCGCATCCTCGGCACCGTGGGGGAACCGATCAATCCCGAGGCTTGGATGTGGTATCGCGACGTGATCGGAGGCGACCGCTGCCCGATCGTCGACACCTGGTGGCAGACGGAAACCGGCGGCGTGATGATCAGCCCCCTACCGGGGGCCACCCCCACCAAACCCGGCTCCGCCACCCTGCCCCTGCCCGGCATCCAAGCGGACATCGTCGACCACGACGGCAACTCCCAGGGCGCTGACCAGGGGGGCTACCTGGCGATCCGCCGTCCCTGGCCCGGGATGATGCGCACCGTCCACGGCGATCCCGAGCGCTTCCGCAAGAGCTACTGGGAGGAGATCCGCCCCGCCGACGGCTCGTACCTCTACTTCGCCGGTGATGGCGCCCGCCGCGATGCTGACGGCTACTTCTGGGTGATGGGCCGGGTCGACGACGTGATCAACGTCAGCGGCCACCGCCTCGGCACCATGGAAATCGAGAGTGCCCTGGTGAGCCATCCCGCCGTGGCGGAAGCGGCCGTGGTGGGCCGCCCCGATGAGCTCAAAGGCGAGGGCATCGTGGCGTTCGTGACCCTGGAGGCCGGCCGCAGCGGTGACGATGCCCTGGTGGCCGAACTGCGCGGCCACGTGGGCAAGGAGATCGGCCCGATTGCCCGGCCCGATGTGATCAAGTTCACCGATGCCCTGCCCAAGACCCGCAGCGGCAAGATCATGCGGCGGATCCTGCGCTCCCTGGCCGCCGGCCAGGAGGTGAGCGGCGACACCTCAACCCTGGAAGACCGCTCCGTGCTCGACGCCCTGCGGGTCTGACCGCCACCAGTCGCTGATCAGCTGCGCCAGGCGGTCGATCTGCCGCTGCCGGGCCGGATCGTCGGCCCAGCTGCCCAGCAGGTTCTGGCGCAGGCCGGCGCTGGCCGGGGTGAGGTGATCGCCCGGCAGCTCCACCAGGCGGGAGGCATCACCGGGGCGCTGCTGCAGCTCGGCCAGCAGTCGCGGGCTCTGGTCGATGCCGTCGCGGTTGAAGCGCACCAGCAGGTTGCGGGGTTGGCGGTAGTCGCGCCCCACCAGCCGCAGGGTCTCCTCCGGCGAGGGGCTGAACTCGCTGCTGATGCCCAGCCGCGGCCCCAGATCCGCCAGCAGCGGCACGCTGCGCTCGGCGGAGAAGTTGTTGAAACTCAGGGCCGCCAGGCCACTGCAGCCGCGCCCGTTGTCCGGGGCGAGCAGGTGCAACTTGCAGCCCAGGCTGTGGCCCAGCCGCAGGACGGGCAGCCCGCAGCGCTCGGCGCGGAAGGCACGCCAGGCCTCATTGGCCTGGGCCTGGTGGTCGAAACCCGGCACGTAGCTCCAGGCCCACACCGCCAGCCCCTGGCGGGCCAGGGCCCCCAGCAAGCGCCGGTAGCTCAGCTGGGGGGTGGCCGCCAGGTAGCTGCCGCCGATCACATCGACCCGGCCGATGGGGTCCGGCGGCTGCAGGGTCCAGAGGCTGCCCCGCTGGCGCCAGCTCATGCCGCCTGCAGGCGCTTCAGGGCATCGAGGGCTTCGCGGCGGTGGGCCGGCCCATCCAGCAGGTTGTTGAACACGTGGCGGATCACCCCGTCGCCGTCGATCACATAGGTGACGCGGCCGGGCAGCAGCCCCAGCACCGCCGGAACGCCGAAGGCCTTGCGCAGCTGGTTGCCGCGGTCCACCAGCAGCGGGTAGGGGAGGCTGTGGCGCTGGGCGAAGCGCTGATGGCTGCCGGCGTCATCGCCGCTCACCCCCCACACCTCGGCCCCCATCGCCTGCAGATCGCTGTAGCTGTCCCGGAAGGCGCAGGCCTCCATGGTGCAGCCGGGGGTGTCGTCCTTCGGGTAGAAGAACAGCACCAGGGCCTTGCCCGCCAGTTGCTCGCTGCGGCGTTCGACGCCGTTCTGGTCGTTCAGAGCGATCTGCGGGGCGCGATCACCGCAGGTCAGGGGTTGGGCCAAGGGAGGGCAGCCACGGCTGAGCAAACCCTAGGCAGCTCCGGCCATCGCTGAGATCATGGCGGCAGTCCTGCCCCGCCCGATGCCCCAGCCGGTGGATCGCCCCTCAGCCGCCCCCTCAGCCGCCCCCTCAGGCGCTCCTGTGGACGACCCCAGTTGGGAGCAGGCGGATCTGCTCAGCCTGGCCTTCGCTGCGCCGGCAGCCCCGCTGCCCCCCGAGCCCGTTGCCGCCGTC
>JBEIQU010000274.1:0-2281 GCA_040376355.1 Prochloraceae cyanobacterium
GCCGCCGCCAGGGTGTCGAGGCGATCGATGCCCAGGTCGATCAACAGATCGCGGCGTTTAGCGCCGATACCGCTCACCTCACTGAGGTGGCCCTCGGCGGCGGCCACGCGGTCGCAGGCACGGCGCCAACTGCAGAGCACGCATTTCTTGCGGTCCGCCACCAGCGGTGGGGGCTGCGGAGCCGCTAGATCCTGCTCCAGGCGCCCCAGGGCCTCCTCCAGCTGGCGGGGCAGGCTGGCGCTGAGGTTGAGCGATTCCTGCTGCAGGCCGCGGCCCACGCCGGAGAGCACCAGGCCACTGCGCACCGGAGCCCCCTGCTCCTCCCCCAGCAATGGCCCCCACAGGGCCAGCAGCAGCCGGTGCTCGCGGGTGGTGCGGCGCCCCTGACGGAAGATCACCGGCCGATAGGCATGCTCCCCCCAGCGGCTGCTGCCCTCCACCCGCTGCAGCAGCGGTGGATGGGCCTCCAGGGTCTGACCAGAGTTAGTCAGACCGCGGAGACGCAGCCCCACCACCGCCGGGGCCGCCGCCAACGCCGCCGCCTCACCCCGCTGGGGCCGTTGCGGAAACAGGCTGGAAAAACTGCGCCGCTGCTCATCCAGCAGCAGCTCCCGGTGGGCCGTCCACTGCCGCTCACGGGGATCCCCATGGCGATCCAGCCAGGCCCGCCGCTTGCAACGCAACCAACTCCGCAGCAGACGGTCGTTGAGCGCAGGGGCGATGGACGGCGTGGGCAAGGGAAACCGGGGCGGCGAACGGCCTGGGCTCACCAGCGTCACCGTAGGCGGCCCATCGGGTGACCCTGGGCTTGCACAAGGGGGTGGGCCCGCTGCTAGCACCAGCAGCAGCACCTGCACCACGCGCCGATGGCTTCCGCCCCGCTGCCCCTGGAGGCCAGTCCGATCGCCTTCGGCACAGACGGCTGGCGCGGCATCCTCGGGGTGGACATCACCGTGGAGCGCCTGCTGCCGGTGGCGGCCGCCGCCGCCCGGGAGCTGGAGTGTTCCGCACCGGAGGGGCTGCGCAGCCGCGAGATCGTGATCGGCTACGACCGCCGCTTCCTGGCGCCGGAGCTGGCGGAGGCGATCTGCAGTGCCGTGCGCGGCGCCGACCTGGTGCCCGTGCTGGCCGAAGCCCCCATCCCCACCCCCGCCGCCAGCTGGGCGGTGGTGGAGCGCGGGGCCCTCGGGGCCCTGGTGATCACCGCCAGCCACAACCCGCCGGAATGGCTGGGGCTGAAGATCAAAGGGCCCTTCGGCGGCTCCGTGGAGGGCGACTTCACCCAGCGGGTGGAGCGGCGCCTGGAGGCGGGCGGCATCACCGTGCCGATCCCCGGCGACACCCTGCGCTTCGACGCCATGGGCACCTACCTGGCGGGGCTCAAGGCCAAGGTGGACACGGCCGCCCTCAGCGCCGGCCTGGAGCGGCTGGGATGGCAGGTGATCGTGGATCCCATGCATGGCTCCGCGGCGGGCGGCCTCAGTCGGCTGCTGCAGGGAGCCGCCGCCAGCGACCACCTGCGTGAAATCCGGGCAACGCGTGACCCCCTGTTTGGCGGCAACCCCCCGGAGCCCCTGGCCCCCTACCTGCAGCAGCTGATCGCCGAGGTGCGCGCCTCCACCCTGGCGGGCCGCCCAGCGGTGGGCATCGTGTTCGACGGCGACGGCGACCGCATCGCCGCCGTGGATGAGCACGGCCGCTTCTGCAGCACCCAGCTGCTGATGCCCCTGTTCATCGATCACCTGGCCCGGGCCAAGGGGCTGACGGGGTCGGTGGTGAAAACCGTGAGCGGCTCCGACCTGATGCAACTGGTGGCCGAAGGCCTCGGCCGACCTGTGCTGGAGAAGGCCGTGGGCTTCAAATACATCGCCGCGGAAATGCTCTCCAGCGAGGTGCTGGTGGGCGGCGAGGAATCGGGCGGGGTGGGCTTCGGCGGCCACCTGCCCGAGCGCGATGCCCTCTACGCGGCACTGCTGCTAATCGAAGCGCTGGTGGAGGGCGGCCAGCCCCTCGGCGCCCGGGTGGATGCCCTGCAACAGCGCTGTGGCGGCGCCGCCGCCTACGACAGGCTCGACCTGCGGCTGCGCGATATGGCCACCCGGCAGCGGCTGGAGCAGTTTCTGGCGGCCACCCCACCCCAGGAGGTGGCCGGAGCCCCGGTGCAGCAGGTGATCACCACCGATGGGGTGAAACTGCGTCTGGGGCCGAGCCACTGGTTGATGCTGCGCTTCTCTGGCACCGAACCGCTGCTGCGGCTCTACTGCGAAGCCCCCAGCGACGC
>JBEIQU010000006.1:0-18565 GCA_040376355.1 Prochloraceae cyanobacterium
ATGAACCAGAAGCGCGAGGTGTTCGAGTCGGTGATGAAGACCGCCGACGTGACCTTCCAGAACCTCGACTCCGCCGAGATCTCACTCACCGATGTGAGCCACTACTTCGACAGCGACCCCACCAAGCTGATCCAGGGGCTGCGGGACGACGGCAAGGCGCCGGCGAGCTACATCGCCGACACCACAACCGCCAACGCCCAGGTGCGTTCCCTGAGCGAAACCATCCGCCTCGACTCCCGCACCAAGCTGCTCAACCCCAAGTGGTACGAGGGCATGCTCAACAGCGGCTACGAGGGGGTGCGTGAGGTGGCCAAGCGGCTCAACTTCACCCTGGGCTGGAGCGCCACCAGCGGCGCCGTTGACAACTTCGTGTACGAGGAGGCCAACGACACCTTCATCAACGACCCGGAAATGCGCAAGCGGCTGATGGAGCTCAACCCCCACAGCTTCCGCCGCATCGTGGGCACCCTGCTGGAGGTGAATGGCCGCGGTTACTGGGAAACCTCCGACGAGAACATCCAGCAACTGCAGGAGATCTACCAGGAGATCGAAGACCGCATCGAAGGGGTCAGCGAGGGCTGAACGCGTCCCCAGGGGTGAACGGTCCACGCCACCCAGTGGGGGCAAAGCGGCCCCCTAGGATCCCGCCCCAATGCCCGTCCACCATTCCTGATGAAGCTGAATCTGGGCTGTGGCCCCCGTCGACTCGAGGGTTGGGTCAACGTCGACACGGTCGCCGGATTCAACCCTGATCGGGTGATGGATCTGGATCAGACCCCCTGGGATCTGCCCGACGGAGCAGCCGAGGAGGTGCTCCTGAACCACGTGCTCGAGCATCTCGGTGCGAGTACCGCGAGCTTTTTGGGGGTGATGAGCGAGCTCTATCGGGTGTGTTGCGATGGCGCGCTGATCCGGATCAACGTGCCCCATCCCCTGCATGAGCATTACCGAACCGATCCCAGCCATGTGCGGCCGGTGACGCCCCAAACCCTCTCGATGTTCTCCCAAGCCGAATGCGACCAGGCGGCGGCGGTGGCTTCACCGATGACCCCCTGGGCTCACATCCTCGGGGTGGATTTCGAACTGGCGTCGGTGCAGTACGTGCCGGATGCACACTCCGAGACCCTGCTGCGGGAGCGGGGGGTCCTGCGCCAGGACGACCGTGCTGAAGACTTCGCCGAGATCTTCGCCAACCTGATTGCCGAGATCCGCATGGAACTGCGGGTGCGCAAGCCGGCCCAGCGAGCCGAGAGTCAACCTGCCTAGCGGTTCAGGTCGGCACACGCCAGATCGCGTCTGCCATCCGGACGGCCTGCACCATGGGTCGCCCGTCGTGCACGCGCACCACATCCACACCGGCGGCGGCGCAGTGGGCGACCACCGCGGCGGTGCCCCAGATGCGGGCACGGGGCCTGGGCTCATCCAACACCGCACCGATAAAGCGCTTGCGGGAGGGGCCCACCAGCAGCGGAACCCCCTCCGCCCGCAGCTGCGGCAGCCCGCGCAGCAGGTCGAGATTCTGCGGATGGGTCTTGGCGAACCCCAAGCCCGGGTCCCAAATCAACTGCGTCTCCTGCACCCCCGCCGCCAGGGCCCGCTCGCTGGCGTGCCGCAATTCCTGCAGCACGCCTTGGACCACGCCGGCGTCGCCGTAATCCACCAGAGCATCCATGGTCTGGCTATCGCCGCGGGAATGCATCAGCACCAGCGGGCAGCCCACCTGGGCCACCAGGGGCAGCAGCGCCGGATCCCGGCTCCCACCGCTGACATCGTTGATCCAATCAGCCCCCGCCGCCAGGGCCGCCTCCGCCACGGCGGCATGGAACGTATCCACCGAGAGGATCACACCCGGCAGGGCCGAACGAATCGCATTCAGAGCCGGCAGGAGCCGCGCCAGCTCCCCCTCCACACCAATGGAGATGGCCCCCGGGCGGGTGCTCTGGGCCCCCAGGTCGAGCAGCTCCACCCCCTCGGACACCAGGCGCCTGGCCTGGGCGAGGGCGCGGTCGGGGCGGTCAAAGCGGCCGCCATCGCTGAAGGAATCGGGGGTGAGGTTGATCACCCCCATCACATGGGTGCGCTGACCCCAGCGCAGTGCCATCAGGCCGCCACGGGGACCTGGTAATTGGCGATGCGGGCGAAGCCCTCGGGATCCAGGGAGGCGCCGCCCACCAGCACGCCGTCGATGTCGCTCTGGGCCATGAGCTGATCGATGTTGGCGGGGTTCACCGAACCGCCGTACTGGATCACCACCTCGGGATACCCCACCCACTGGCGGATCAGCCCGCAGATGCGGTTCGCTTCCGCCGCTTCGCAGGTTTTGCCGGTGCCGATGGCCCAGATCGGCTCATAGGCCACGATCAGCCGCGCGGGATCGAGACCATCGACCCCCTGCTCCACCTGACGGCGGATCACCCGTTCGGCCTCACCGGCCTCACGCTGGGAATCGCTTTCCCCCACGCACAGGATCGGCACGATGCCGTGCTTCTGGGCGCTGCGGGCCCGCAGGTTGATCTGTTCGTCGGTCTCGCTGTAGTACTTGCGCGGTTCGCTGTGGCCCACGATCGCGTGGGTCACGCCGTGCTCCATCAACATCGGGGCCGAGATCATGCCGGTGAAGGCCCCCTTCTCCTGCCAATGGATGTTCTGGGCCGACAGGTGAATGCCGGTGCCCGCCAGGGCGGCGCTAGTGGTGGGGATGGCGATAAACGGAGGCGCCAGCACCACGGTGCGGTCGGCCGGCAGGTGGGCCACCAGGGGCTTGAAGGCGTCAGCAAAGGCCTGCGCTTCGGCGCAGGTCATGTGCATCTTCCAGTTGCCTGCGATGACGGCCTTGCGCACAGCGTCCAGGGGTTAATCAGCCCCTAAACCTAAAGGCTGCCCGGTTGTGGCCGGCAGCGGGCTCCGCCGCTCGCCGCCTAGGGCTGGGGAACCACCACGGTTTGGCCCGCCACCTCGACGCGGTCGCCGGGCTTGAGTTTGCGGCCGCGACGGGTTTCCTGGAAGCCATTCACGCGCACCTCTCCGCCCTGAATCCGCAGCTTGGCCTCACCGCCGGTGCCCACCAACGCTTGCCATTTGAGGAACTGATCCAGGCGGATCGGCCCGTCGCCAACGGGTGCAGCCAAAAAAGCGCTGATAGCTTGCCCCGATGCTCGCACCCTCCACGGCCGGCTTCCGGCGCCTGTTGCCGCTGCTGAAGCCCTACCGCACGGCCCTGCTGGCCGGTGGGCTGTGCATGCTCGTCTTTGTGGGCTGCTGGCCGCTGCTGGCCTGGCTGGCGGGGCAGTTGATCCCGGCCATCGGCGCCGGTGATTTCAGCCGCGTGCTGCAGGTGATCAGCCTGGCCCTGGCGGTATTCATGCTGCAGAAGGTGGCCCAGTTCGGCCAGGACACCCTGCTGGCGGGTCCCGCCCTGCGGGTGAGCCAGGAGCTGCGCCGCGGGCTGTTCGCCCGGCTGCAGCGGCTGGATTTCGGGGTGCTGGAGAAGCTCTCCGCGGGCGATCTCACCTATCGCCTCACCGAGGACGCCGACCGGGTGGGGGAGGTGATCTACAAAACGATTCAGGACACCACCCCCTCGGCCCTGCAGCTGGTGGTGGTGTTCGGCTACATGGTCTGGCTGGACTGGAAGCTGTCCGTGGGCACATTGCTGCTGGCACCGCTGGTGGCGGTGCTCGTGAGCCTGTTCGGCGCCAAGGTGATGGGGGCCGCCGAGAAGAGCCAGAAGCAGGTGAGCGACTTGGCCGCCCTGCTGGGGGAGGCCATCGCCGGGCTGCCCCTGGTGCGCGCCTTCGCCGCCGAACCCTGGCTGCAGCAACGCTTCGAAACCGAAATCGACCTGCACCGCCGCGCCCGCTACCGCACCCAGCGGCTGCTGGCCCTGCAATACCCCGTGGTGGGTTTCCTCGAGGCAGCTGGCATCCTGGCGGTGCTGTTGATGGGGGCGGCCCGCATCCAAAGCGGCGACCTCACCGGCCAGGGGTTCAGCAGCTACGTGGCGGCGCTGCTGATGCTGATTGACCCCATCAGCCATCTCACCACCAACTTCAACGAATTCCAGCAGGGTCAGGCCTCGCTCAAGCGCCTGCGCCAGATCGAACGGGAGGCGGTGGAGCCGCCGGATCGCCCCCATGCCCAGGCCCTGGGCCCCGTGGCCGGGGAGCTGGCCCTGGAGCAGGTGAGCTTCGGCTACGACGCCGGACAACCGGTGCTGCGCCAACTGAGCCTGCAGGTGAAACCCGGCCAGGTGGTGGCCCTGGTGGGCCCCTCCGGCGCCGGCAAAAGCACCCTGTTTTCGCTGCTGCTGCGCTTCAACACCGCCCAGAGCGGCCGCGTGCTCCTGGATGGCCGCGACCTGGCGGACCTGCGGGCCAGCGAACTGCGCAAGGCCATCGCGCTGGTGCCCCAGCAGAGTGCCGTGTTCTCCGGCACGGTGGCGGAGGCGATTGCCTTCGGCCGGCCCGCCAGCCTGGAACAGATCCAGTCGGCGGCACGGCTGGCCAATGCCGATGGGTTCATTGAAGCCCTGCCCGACGGGTACCAGGCCCGGGTGGAGGAGCGCGGCAGCAACTTCTCCGGCGGCCAACTGCAGCGGCTGGCCATCGCCCGGGCGGTGCTGGGGGACCCGGCGGTGCTGCTGCTGGATGAGGCCACGAGCGCCCTGGATGCCGAATCGGAGCAGGCCGTGCAGCGGGGGCTGGATCAGGCCATGGCGGGCCGCACCGTTCTGGTGATTGCCCACCGTCTCTCCACCGTGCAGGAAGCGGATTCGATCGTGGTGCTCGAACACGGGCAGATCGTGGATCAGGGCAACCACGACCTGCTGATCAGCCGCCCGGGCCGCTACCGCGACCTGTGCGAGCGCCAGCTCATCCGCGGAGCCTGAACGCCCCATAACCTGGGCCCACGACCCAACGGCCATGAGCGAGGCGTCCATCCCCCCGCAATGGGAATACCGGGTGATCCACATCAACGTGGACAACCGCACCCCTCCCCAGCCGCCGGACCCTGAGGTGGCCAGCCAGAAGCTGGGGGGCACCCTCAGTCCGGAGTTCATCAGCCGCGAATTTCCGCAGCAATACGGCCCGGAGCAGCGGGCTCAGTCGGCCCCGAAGCACCCGGCAGAGCAACTGCAGCACTTCCTCAACCTGCTGGGCAAAGAGGGCTGGGAGATGACCACCACCGCCCAGGTGGGGCAGCTGCTGATGTTCTTCTTCAAGCGGCCCCTGCCCGTCGATGCCACACCGGCGGCGCCGACGCTGGAGCCGACAGTGGAGCCGGCAGAACTCCCGCCCCAGAGCCCGTAGGCTGACGGCGACAGGACTCCGATGCCGTGACCGACTCCGCCGCCCAGCAGCCCCCCGTGCTGACCTTCGAGGGCAAGCGCTACGACCTCAACGCCCTGCCCGACGACCTCAAGGAGCTGGTGCGCGGCATGCAGGTGGCCGACGCCCAGCTGCGCATGCACGAAGACACCCTCAAGGTGCTGGCGGTGGGCCGTCAGTCGATGGCGATGCAGCTCAATGAGCGGCTCAAGGAGATCACCCCCCTGCCGGACTGAGCCGGCCTCAGACCGGCAGCCCCTTCTCGTTGAAGATCCCCTCGAACAGCACCGAGCTCAGGTAGCGCTCGCCCGAATCCGGCAGCACCACCACGATCGTCTTGCCCGCCTGCTCCGGCTCGCGGGCCAGCCGCAGGGCCGCCACCGCCGCTGCGCCGCAGCTGATCCCCGCCAGGATTCCCTCCTCGCGGGCCAGGCGCCGCGCCATGGCCACCGCCTCCTCATCGCTCACCTGCTCCACCCGGTCCACCATGGCCAGGTCGAGGTTGCCGGGCACAAAGCCGGCGCCAATGCCCTGGATCTTGTGGGGCCCGGGCTGCACCGCCTGGCCGCTGCGGGTCTGGCTGATCACAGGGCTGTTGGTGGGCTCCACCGCCACGCTCAGCAGCGGCTTGCCCAGGGTGCTCTTGATGTAGCGGCTCACGCCGGTGATGGTGCCGCCGGTGCCCACGCCCCCCACAAACACATCCACCTGGCCGTCGGTGTCCTCCCAGATCTCCGGGCCGGTGGTGTCGTGGTGCACCTGGGGATTCGCCGGATTCACGAACTGCTGCAGCAGCACGTAGCGATCCGGATCGCTGGCCGCGATCTCCTTGGCGCGGTTCACGGCGCCGGTCATGCCCAGGCGGCCCTCGGTGAGCTCCAGGTGTGCGCCGAAAGCCGTGAGCAGTTTGCGCCGCTCCAGGCTCATCGTTTCCGGCATGGTGAGGGTGAGCCGGATGCCCTTGCTCGCCGCCACAAACGCCAGGGCGATGCCGGTGTTGCCGCTGGTGGGCTCGATCAGTTCCTTGCCGGGCCCCAGCAATCCATCGCGCTCGGCGGCCGCCACCATCGCGGCGCCGATGCGGCACTTCACCGAATAGGCGGGGTTGCGGCCCTCGATCTTGGCCAGCACCCGGGCGCCGCAGCCCTCACTCACCCGATGGAGCTGCACCAGCGGTGTGCGCCCGATCGTGAGGCTGTTGTCGCTGTAGATCGCGGCCATGGAACAGGGGGAACACATCGGTGCCTGCGGGCAGGCTAAGAACCCAGACGGCAACTGGGCCAAACCCTTCTAACCTGTCATGCATTGACGATCCAACTGCGTGAATCCCACCACCCTGCGCCGCACCACCGCCGTGCTGTTGCTGTTAGCGGCGGCGGCCTCGGTGGCCCTGCCGTTCCTCTCCGCCACGGCCCTCACCCTCAGCTTCGGGGTGATCGCCGCGGTGGCCGGGGTGAGCCAACTGCTACGCCTGGGCCAGGCCGAGGGCACCAAGGGCAAGGTGTTCCGCGTCCTCTCCGGCCTCTTCTATCTGGCGGCGGGGCTGTGGGTGGTGGCCGATCCCCTGGACAGCGAAGTGAGCCTCACCCTGTTCGTGGGGCTGATGCTGCTGTTTGAAGGCGTGATGGAACTGGCTGCCGCGGCCGCCAGCCAAGCGGAAGCTCGCGGGCTGGTGCTCGTGGATGGCCTAGTGACCGCTCTGCTCGGAGGGATGTTGGTGGCGGAATGGCCCAGCGACAGCCTCTGGGCCGTGGGAACGCTGTTCGGGATCTCCCTGTTCTTTAGTGGGATCCGCCTGCTGGGGGATCCAGAGGCACCCAGCGCTAGTTGAGTTTCACCACGTCCACCGGCTGGCCATAGACCTCGGCGATGTCTTTGGCGGCGGAGACGGCCCGCTCATGGGTGTGAAAAGCCCAGGCCTGGGAAGGGTCACTCACCCGCTGGATGCGCTGATCCCCCTCAGCGATCGCCAGGTAACGGGGCTCCCCCTGGTCCCGCAGGGCATAACGCTCGGGTTGGGCCCCTTCGCCGCAGCTGTGGGGATCGATCCAAGGGCGCCAGAAGTGGAGGCTCATCTCAGCAGCGTCTCAGGCTTAATTCCGCTGTAGCCACGATCGCCACGGTTGGGAAGCAGGATTCACAAGGGCAACGGCAACGTCATGAACCGGTTCATCGTGGTGGGGGCCGGCCCAGCCGGACTCAGCCTGGCCCTGCAGCTGGCCCGTGCCGGCCAGGCGGTGACCCTGATCGAGGCGGCCGAAGGCCACCAGTTCAGCCGGGCGTTCCGCGGCGATGCCCTGATGCCCTGCGGACTGGAGGCCCTGGCCCGCATGGGCCTATGGCCACTGCTGGAGGCCTTGCCCCACCGCCCCCTGGAGGGCTGGAGCGTGTGGGTGGAGCGGCGGCGACTGTTTGCCGTGCCCGAACCGATGGGATCCCTGCAGCCCTGTCGGCTGGTGCCCCAGGCGGACCTGCTGGAAGCCCTGCTGCAGGAGGCGATCCGCCATCCCAGCCTGTGCTGGATGCCGTCGACACGGGTTCGCGGTTTAGCGCGAGAGGACCATCCCCATGGCCTGGGGCGCGTGCGGGGGGTCGATCTGGGGGATGGCCGCACCCTGGAGGCCGACCTGGTGGTGGCCTGTGATGGTCGGCAATCGCAACTCCGCCAGCGGGCGGGGCTGCCCATGACGTGCAGCGGCCAGGGGCTGGAGCTGCTCTGGTTCACGCTGCCGGCGACCGCGGGCATCGGCCCGGAGCAACCGGATCCTGCCGTGCCCGGCTTCATGACCCTGCTGGCGGGCGGGGCGATCGGCAGCGCCTGCCGCGGCGCCCGCGGTGAACTGCAGCTGGCCTGGCTGCTGCACCAGGGGGACACCAGCCTGCGGCGGAGCCACACGGAATGGGCTGAACGGTTGGCCCAGCTGGCACCGGAGCGCCTCGCCCAGCGGCTGCGGCAGGGGACCGATCAGCTCAGCGAGCCGATGCGGGTGAGCGTGCAGGTGGGGCTGGCCCCGCGCTGGTGCTGCCCCGGGCTGCTGTTGTTGGGGGACGCGGCCCACCCGATGAGCCCGGTGCGGGCCCAGGGCATCAACATGGCCCTGCGGGACAGCCTGGTGGCGGCAGGGGAGCTCTTGGCGGCCTCGGGGCCAGCCGAGCTGGATGCCGCCGCCGGGCGGGTGCAGCGGAAACGGTTGCCGGAGATCCAGCGCATGCAGGCGCTGCAGAGCGCCGAGGCCCGGCAGGGGGCCCTGTTGGGCCGCACCGCCCTGCTGCGGTCAGCGGCAGCAGGGATGGCACCCCTGGCGGGACCGCTGGCGCAGGCGCTTTGGACGCGGCGGCAGCGGCCCCTGCGGGAGGGGCTGGCTGGCGCGATCTAGCGCACAAACAGCATCTCCTGGTAGGTGGGGAGCGGCCAGGCGGCGTCATCCACCAGGGTTTCGAGGGTGTCGGCAGCGGCCCGCAGCTCACCCATCAGGCCCATCAGGGTGTCGGCGCAGTGGCGCATGTGAGCATCAGCGCCGTGGGGGGCGGAGCCCAGGGCCGCTTCGAGGGCGGCGGCCCGATCCAGCAGCTGCTGGTTGAGGCCACCGATCTGCTGGGCCAGCGCCTTGGAGGGGGTCAGGCCGATCGACTCCTGCTCCTGAATCGAAGCGGCCAACTCCGCCAAGTAGGCGCTGACGGCCGGGTAGAGCGACGTGCGGGCCAACCGCACCGCCAGCCGTGCTTCCACTTCGATCGCCAGGCAGTACTGCTCGGCGTACACCTCGAAACGGCTCTCCAGCTCCACCGGGCTCAGCACGTTGTGGCGGGAGAACAGCTCGCGGATGGCATCGCGCTGGAGCACCGGCAGGGCATCGGCACTGGTGCGCAGGTTTTCCAAACCCCGCTCCTTCACCGCCAGCTCGTGCCAGGCGCTGGAGTAGCCGTCGCCGCCAAAGATCACGGCGCCGTGGTCGCAAGTGATCTGCTGCAGCACCGCGAAGCTGGCGGCGCTGAGACTCTCGCCCTTGGCCAGGCGGGCCTCCAGCTGGTCGGCAATCCAGGCGAGCGAATCCGCCAGGATCGTGTTGAGGGCCACCAGCGGACCGGCCACCGACTGGCCGGAGCCCACGGCGCGGAACTCGAAGCGGTTGCCGGTGAAGGCGAACGGCGAGGTGCGGTTGCGGTCGCCGGCATCCTTGGGGAACTCCGGCAGGCTGTCGACGCCGAGCTGCATCACGCCACCGCTGGCGGAGCTCTTCAGCTCGCCGGCCTTGATCTGATTGAAGACGTCCTCGAGCTGGCTGCCGAGGTACACCGAGATGATGGCCGGCGGGGCCTCATTGGCACCGAGGCGATGGTCGTTGCTGGCGGTGGCGATCACCGCCCGCAGCAGCGGGCCGTACTGGTGCACACCGCGGATCACAGCGCCGCAGAACAGCAGGAACTGCAGGTTCTCGTGGGGGGTCTTGCCGGGGTCGAGCAGGTTGCCCTGGGTGCTGTTGCCGATCGACCAGTTGACGTGCTTACCGCTGCCGTTGACGCCGGCGAAGGGCTTCTCGTGCAGCAGGCAGGTGAGCCCGTGTCGCTTGGCGGTGGCCTTCAGCACCGTCATGATCAGCTGCTGGTGATCGGTGGCCACGTTGGCGGCCTCGTACACCGGCGCAATCTCGAACTGGCCCGGGGCCACTTCGTTGTGGCGGGTCTTGGCGGGCACCCCCAGGCGGTAGAGCTGGTCTTCGACGTCCTGCATGAACACCTGCACCCGCTCGGGGATGGCGCCGAAGTAGTGGTCGTCGAATTGCTGGCCCTTGGCCGGCGGCGCACCGAACAGGCTGCGGCCGGCCAGCTGCAGGTCGGGGCGCAGCGCCATGAAGGCGTTGTCCACCAGGAAGTACTCCTGCTCAGCGCCGCAGCTGGAGCTGATGCGGGCCACCTCGGTTTCCCCCAGCAACCGCAGCAGCCGCTGGGCCTGGGCGTTCACCGCGGCATTGGAGCGCAGCAGCGGCGTTTTCTTGTCGAGGGCCTCACCGGTCCAGCTCACAAACACGGTGGGGATGCAGAGCGTCACCCCGTTGGGGGTGCGCATCAACCAGGCGGGGCTGGTGACATCCCAGGCGGTGTAGCCGCGGGCCTCAAAGGTGGAGCGCAGGCCACCGTTGGGGAAGGAGGAGCCGTCGGGCTCACCCTGCACCAACAGCTTGCCGGTGAACTCGGTGATCGCCCGGCCATCGGACTTGGGCACGATGAAGCCGTCGTGCTTCTCAGCCGTGAGGTTGGTGAGCGGATAGAAGACGTGGGCGTAGTAGAGGGCGCCGCGGCTGCTGGCCCAATCCTTCATGGCATTGGCCACGGTGTCGGCCACGGCGGGGTCGAGCTTGCCGCCCTCGCGGATGGTCTTCTGGATCGACTTGAACACGCTGCGGGGCAGCGCCTCCTTCATCGTGTCGAGGCTGAAGACATCGCTGGCCCAGCTCTCCGCAAGGGGGGTGGGAGCAGCCACAGCCACGGGCTTGCGCCGCTGAATGGTCTGCAGGGCGGCGAAACGCTCGGCGCTGGGCATGGTGCTTTGTATCACTGCAAACCATGCAAGACGCCGACGGGGCACCCTTCGGCATCAGGCAATACTTTTTAGGGATCTGACCCAAGGGGATCAGATCACCAGCAAGGCCTGCTCCGCCCCGCCAGCGGCTCAGCTGCCGGGGTAACGCAGCGTGCGCCAATTGCCGCTGGTGGTGCTCACCTCCACGCCGATGGCCATCGGCTCGATGCGGCCGCTGACGCTCGACACATTGGTGCCCCACCACGCGAGGGCATCGGACCAAGCTGCTTCCAAGGATTCGTAGAGATCGTCGAGCACCGGATGCGGAGCGCCGCGATGGTCCACCAGGCGGTATTGAGCCATGGCTGGAATAAGGAGTGGGGTCATGGTTCAACCGAGCCCGGAGCCTTGTCTGTCGCAGACGCTGCTGTTTAGGGGCGAGGCAGGCTCCAGCGCAGCAACAGCAGCAGCTGCAGCACCCACAGGCCGCCGAGGCCCGCAGCCGTCGCGGCACGATCAGATAGCGCCGCCCCATGAGCCAGCAGGCCCGCCCAGGCCAGGGGACGATCCAGGCCAAGGGAGGGATGCATTCAGGCGGTAAGCGAGCGCCAGCCAGTGAAGCCAGCGTGGCGCAGGGTGCGCCAGTCGCCGCTGGGGGTGCTCATCTCCAGCCCCACCTGCAGGGCCAACTGACGCTCCTGTTCATGCGGGTCGGCATGGGGATCCAGCAGCCCCTGCTGGCACAGCCACTCCAAGGCAGCGTCCAAGGCCTGCTCCCGGCTCTCGAAGGGTTCATCCAGCACCGGATGAGGGAGGCCGCGGGCATCGGTGAGCCGGTAGAGGCGCCCGGCCGCGGGGAAACCGGAGTGGAGCACGGGCACGCAGCCAACGCACCCAGCCTGATCAAGGCGGCTGGCGGAGCCGGTGCTCCAGGCCACAGGGGCTGGTGATCCCTGGGCTCAGACCAGGGCAAACAGCAACAGGTCGGCCCCATCGGCGGTGGCCCGGGGGGCCTCCAGCGGCGCGGGCCCGGTGAGCCCCAGCCCATCGCCCCGCTGCAGGGGCCAAGGGGCCTGCAGAGCTCCATCGATCAGCTGCAACCACAGGGCCCCACCAGGAGGCAGATCCTCGGGCCAGGGAAGGCTCTGATCAGGTTCGAGCACCCCCCGCCAGAGCCGAACCGGCCGGTGAATGGCCATGGCGCCCTCGCGCCGCTGGGGATCGAGCAGCGGGGTCCATTGGCCGGGCCGGGCCGGGAACGGGCGCTGCTCATAGTCGGGGGCGATCCCCAGGGAGGCCGGCTCGATCCAGATCTGCAGCAGCCGGCAGGGTTGATCACTGCCGTTGATCTCGCTGTGCACCACACCGGTGCCGGCGCTCATGCGCTGCACCTCACCGGCCCGCAGCACCTCCGCATGCCCCATGGAATCGCGGTGGTGCAGCTCCCCCTCCACCATCACCGTGATGATCTCCATGTCGCGATGGGGATGCATGCCGAAGCCCCGGCCGGCGGCGATGCGGTCGTCGTTGATCACCCGCAGCGGTCCAAAGCCCATCCAGGCCGGGTCGTGGTGGCCCGCAAACGAAAAGCTGTGCCAACTGTCGAGCCAGTCGAGCTGACTGTGGAAACGCTGGGCCGCAGGGCGGAACACCGGGGCGTCGACGGCGGGGGTTGCCATGGGGGCGGGAACGGCTCAGGGCTGGAGCGGTTGTAGCTGCTTGAGGCGGTGAATCAGATCGGCGATGGAGTCGTCCTTCGCTGGCTGGCTGGCATTGCTCACCAACTGCCGGCCCACCACATGGGCACCGAGGTGGGCCAGCTGCAGGCGCAGGGCCGCCAGCACAGCGTGGCCTCCGCCACCGGAATGGGTGGCGATCGCCACGGGGCGCCCGTTGAACAGGCTGCGGAAGTCGTTGCCTTGCACCGAGAGCCAGGCAATGGCATTGGTGAGCACCGGAGGTATTGAACCGTTGTATTCCGGGGCGCAGATCACCCAGCGCGGAGCAGCCTGCAGCTGCTGTTCAAGGTCCGCCAAGGCGGGGGGAGCCCCAACGGCCTGGCTGCGGGGCGTGAACAGGGGCAACGTCAAGGCCGTGAGATCCAGCAGCTCCGTGTGCAGGCCCTGGCCGCGGGCCTGCACAGCAAAACGCTCAGCCAGCCTCAGGTTTTCGCCGTTGCTGGCGGCGATCACCAGCAGATCCAGTGGTGTGGACCTCAATGGCTCACCCCGGGGATGAACTTGCGCTCATGGTCAGCCCCCTTGAGCATGCGGTTCCAGTACACCCAGGGGAGCACGGCGGTCTTCATCACCCACATGCTCCAACGCTCCTGGGTGGGGTCCAGGGGGAAGGAGGGCACCGGCTGCTGCTCGTAGTTGAACTCCGCCATGATCGTTTTGCCGTAGCCGGTGATCAGCGGACAGCAGCTGTAGCCGTCGTAGGAGCCCACGCCCTTGCCACCATCGAGCTGGGCCAGCAGGTTGCCCACCAGCACTGGTGCCTGGCCGCGCACGGCGGCGGCGGTCTTGGAGTTGGGCATGCCGCTCACATCGCCGATGGCGAACACGTTGGCGAAGCGCACGTGCTGCAGCGAGTGCTTGTCCACCTCCACAAAACCACTGGCGGCCGCCAGGGGGCTCTGGGCCACCACATCGGGGGCAGCCATGGGCGGGGTGACATGCAGCAGGGCGTAGGGGATCACCTCCTCACGGACCTCCTCCCCCTCCTTGCGCACCTGGAACACCGCCTCCTTGGTGGCGGCACGCACCTCGGTGAGCACGTGGTTGTAACGGGCATCGATCCCCTTGCGGGCCACCACCTCCCGCAGCGGCGCGGCGTAGGTGGGCACCCCGAAGATGCCGGGAGTGGCGGTGGCATAGATCACCGTGCTCTGGGCGGCCACGGCCGGATCGCGCTTGATGGCCTCATCGGCCAGGTAAGCGATCTTCTGGGGAGCACCCGGGCACTTGATCGGCATCGGCGGGCAGGTGAACACCGCATTGCCCCCCTGGAAGTGCTGGATGCACTCCCAGGTGTAGGCAGCGAAATCCTTGGAGTAATTGCTGCACACACCGCCCTGGCCAAGGGCCTCGGGCAGCCCCTTGATCGCCTCCCAGCACAGCTTCATGCCGGTGGCCACCACCAGGACGTCGTAGCTGAGGGTCTGGCCACCGCTGGTGGTGACATTGTTCTTGGCGGGATCGAAGCCGGCGACCCCTTCACGGATCCAGGTGACTCCTGCGGGAATCAGGGACGCCTCGTTGCGGCGGGTCTGCTCCAGGGTGAACAGACCGCCGCCCACCAGGGTCCAGCCCGGTTGGTAGTAGTGGTCGGTGGCGGGCTCGAGGATCGCCACATCCAGCGCCGAGCGGAAACGCTTCAGCCGTGCCGCCACGGTGATTCCGGCGGCGCCGCCGCCCACGATCAAAACCTGGTGATGGCCCATGGCCGGCTGGTGTAGTCGCTCAACTCCAGATCTAACCAGATGGCAGCCGGCCGGCCACGACCCGCAGGGGAGGGACCGCCACAAGCGACAACTCAATCCTGCTTATCCGTACTCATATCCACTACGACTTAAGGCGCTACACTGCGGCCCATCGCACCCCTAAACCGACAACCTTGAGCCCCATGGACCTCTCCAAACCCAACACCCAGGCCAACCTCGAAGCCGCCTTCGGCGGCGAGAGCATGGCCAACCGCAAATATCTGTTTTTTGCGGAGGTGGCCAAGCAACTGGGCCACAACGAGCTGGCCAAGTTGTTCCGCGACACCGCCAACCAGGAAACCGAGCACGCCTTCGCCCACTTCCGGCTGCTGCATCCGGAGCTGGTGGTGGACAACCCCGCCAGCCTCAGCGACAGCCAGAAACAGCAGGTGCTGGCCCGCTGCCTGGAGCTGGCGATCGAAGGCGAAACCTACGAGTACACCACCATGTATCCGGAGTTTGCGGCCCAGGCCCGGCTCGATCGCGACAGGGGCGCCGAGGCTGAATTCACCGAACAGATCAGCGAATCCCACGAGCATGCCGGCGTGTTCCGCACCGCCGCCACCAACTTCGGTTTGCTGGAGCCGGTGGAGCACCACCACGCCGACCGCTACAGCGTCGCCCTGGAGGCCCTGCAGGGGCTGGGGCACCTCGGCGAAGCGCCACCCGTGGCCGGTCTGTGGATCTGCAAGGTGTGCGGCGTGATCTACAACCCGGCCGTGGGGGATCCGGATTCGGGCATCGCCGCCGGCACCGCCTTCGAGGCCATCCCCGACGACTGGAGCTGCCCGATCTGCGGCACCCGCAAGGCCAACTTCATGCCCTACCGGCCGGCGGAACTGCAGGCGGCTTGAGAACCCCTACGGATCCGAGACAAACCAGGGATAACAGCGATACTGCGGTTGCTGTGTTGAGGCGCGCCCATGGCACGACGGTCCGCGCTCCCCGCCATGCTGATCCTGCTGGGGAGCCTGAGCGGGGGTTGCCAGCTCCTGCCCAGCCAGCCAGCCCCCCCGGAAGCTCCACTGCCCCGGCGGGTGGCCGCGCTGGGGCGCATCGAACCGCTGGAAGGGATCAGCAAGGTGTCCGTGCCCAGCAGCCTCAGCAACGACCGGGTGCGCACGATCCTGGTGAAGGAAGGGGAGCAGGTGCAGCAGGGTCAGGCCCTGGCCATTCTCGAGAGCATCGACACACTCCAGGCGGCTGTGCAGAAATCACAGGCTGGGATCGCCGTGGCGGAGCGCAAGCTCACCTCCCAGGACAATGTGATTCGCCGTTACCGGGCGCAGCTCACCCACGCGAAGGCCGAGGTTCGGCGCGCCAAGGAGTTGTATGAGGCTGGCGCCACCACCGCCAACCGCTATGAGTCCAAGCAGGCCGAGGCGGAAGGCAGTGAAGCCCAGCTGCAGGAGGAGCTGGCCGACCGGCAAACGCTCCAGGCTGAGCTGATCGAAAGCCGGGCCACCCTCGCCAAAGACCAAGCGGAGCTCTCGAAAGCCACGATTCGGGCCCCCTATCGCGGCACGATCTTCAAGCTCATCGCCCGGCCGGGCGACAAGGTGGGGGAAGGGGGCCTGCTCGAGATGGGTGACAGCAGCCGCATGGGTGTGGTGGCCGAGGTCTACCAATCCGACCTGCCCAACATCCGCCTGAACCAGGCGGTGACGATCAACGCCGATGGCTTTCCCGGCCAAACGGTTCGCGGTCGCGTCAGTGAAATCTCCCGCCAGGTGAGCCGTCAAAGCATCAGCAGCGGCGAATCCGGGGACAACGTCGATCGCCGGGTCGTGGAGGTGAAGATCGCCCTGCCTCCCGACGCCATCGCCAAAGCAAGCCGCGTCAACTACCTGCAGGTGAATGTGGTGTTTGACCCCCTCAGCGCCGAGCAGCGCCAACAGCGGCCGGGGCAACCATGAGCTGGACCTCGCGGACGCCCGTGGCGTGGCTGCAACTCAGCCACAAACCGATGCGCCTGCTGGCCGCGATCGCCGGGGTGGGTTTTGCCAACGTGCTGGTGTTCTTCCAGATGGGCCTGTCGGGGGCCCTCTACGACAGCCAGAAACGGCCGATCCAGGAGATCAATGGTCAGCTGGTGATGGTTCCGCGCCGGTATTCCAATTTGGGCGAACCGCTGAACATGCCAAGGGCGCAACTGGTGCGGGCCCTCGGTGTGGACGGTGTGCAGGCGGTGACGCCCCTCTACATCGGCAACGTTGATTGGATCAACCAGGACACCCGACAGAAGAAACAGGCCCTGCTATTCGGCGTCAGCCTGGACAATCCGGCGTTGAAGCTGCCCGTGATCCAGGCACAGCGCAGTGCGCTGCAGCGCCCCAACAGCCTTCTGTTCGACAGCGCGTCCAAGAAGGGGGCCGGGCCAGTCGCGCAAACCCTGGCGGCCGGACAGCCCTATGACACGGAGATCCGCGGCCAGCGCGCGCAGGTGGTGGGCCTGTTTCAGCTGGGGCTCACCTTTGCCGCCGACATCAATCTGATCACCTCCAGCAGCAACTTCCAGACCTACCTCCCTGAGCAGAACAATGACGACATCCAGCTGGGGGTGATCCAGCTGAAGCCCGGCGTCAGTGCCAGCCGGGTGAAGCAAACCCTGGAAACCTTCCTCGAGCCCTCCGTGCAAGTGCTCACGATTCAGCAACTCCTGGATCGCGAGGTGGCTCACTGGCAGCGCAACACCTCCTTCGGGTTGATCTTCAACCTCGGCGTTCTGGTAGGGCTCGCCGTTGGGGCGATCATCGTCTACCAGATTCTCTATTCCGATGTGGGGGATCACCTCGGGGAATACGCCACCATGAAGGCCATGGGCTATGGCGACCGCTTTGTGGTGGCGATCATTGTTCAAGAATCGGTGATCCTGGCCTCCCTCGCCTTCTTCCCCAGCGTGCTGATGGCGATGGGGC
The DNA here is from genome assembly GCA_040376355.1 of Prochloraceae cyanobacterium. GTDB lineage: Bacteria > Cyanobacteriota > Cyanobacteriia > PCC-6307 > Cyanobiaceae > Vulcanococcus. The sequence goes on from JBEIQU010000006.1 coordinate 17,251, forward strand.
TCTACCAGATCTTGGTGCGTTCCACGGGCCTGCTGGTCACCATGACCATCAGCCGCGCCGTTGTGGTCTTTGGTCTCACGTTGGTGATTTGCGGCGCATCGGGCTGGCTGGCCACGGGCAAGCTGCGCCGACTGGATCCCGCCGAGGTGTTCTGAGTGGAGGCCACCACCCCGGTTCAAATCTCAGGGCTGAATCACTGGTTTGACGAAGCCGGTGAGCGCAAACAGGTGCTGCGCGACATCCAGCTCGAGGTGAAGGCTGGCGAAATCGTGATCCTGACCGGGCCATCCGGATCCGGCAAAACAACTCTGTTAACCATGGTGGGGGGCCTGCGGGCGGCCCAGGACGGCAGCCTTCGCCTGTTCGGGGAGGAGCTTCGCGGTGCCTCCAAGCAGCAACTGACGCGGTTGCGCCGGCAGGTGGGATTCATCTTCCAGGCCCACAACCTGATGCCGTACCTGAGCGCCCTGCAGAACGTGCGCCTGGGCCTGGAGGTGAGCTCAACCTGGCGAGGCCAGGGACGGCGAGCCATGGATGAGCGCTGCCGGGAAGGGCTGGAACAGGTGGGCCTCGGCCATCGCCTCCATTTCATGCCCGCCAAGCTCTCGGGCGGCCAAAAGCAACGGGTGGCGATTGCACGGGCCCTGGCCTCCAGCCCATCGCTGTTGCTGGCCGACGAGCCAACCGCCGCCCTGGATAAGGAGTCCGGACGCGATGTGGTGGCCCTGTTTCGAGACCTGGCGGACCGGCGCGGCGCCGCGATCGTGATGGTGACCCACGACAACAAAGTGCTGGACATCGCTGATCGGATCGTGCACCTGCAGGCGGGCGCCCTGGCCAACAGCGAGATCAAGACCCGTTAACCCATCTGCCCCGGCACAGACCCCTCCTAATGTGGGTTTCAGCACAGGCTTGAGGCTGCATGAGCCAGCACTCCTCCCCCGTCCCCGGGCCCGACCACCGAGCTGTGAATTCGGCGTCGAGCACCAGCCTGAAGTGGGGCCAGGACGGCGAGCTCTCGGCGGTGGACCTGGCCAGGATCCTGGAGCGGCTCTCCGATGGAAGCCAAGCCACCGCACCGCTCACCGAATGCAGCCTGGATGGGCCCGGCGGATCGCAAACCTCCCTCTGAGACCCCTCCAGCCCCTGTGTTCTGGAACACAGGCTCGCCCCACCAGAATTCAGGGATGAGCCAGGTTCGCCCCCCCGCGCAGCCCGCCCGCCTGCTGGTGGTGGAGGACGACGACACGATCCGCGAGACCGTGTGTGAAGCCATGGAAATGGAGGGCTTCACCGTGACGGCCGCCACCAATGG
>JBEIQU010000041.1:0-9601 GCA_040376355.1 Prochloraceae cyanobacterium
GCGGCGGTCGCCGTGCAGTTCGATGAATTCATCGGTGAGCACCTGGATGTAATCCAGGGTGCTGGGCCGCTGCGGGTGGCGGGCCACCTGAATCTTCTGGGCCGGTGTGAGGTTGGAGAAGATGTCCTCGCGGCGCCGCGCCGCCAGGGTTTCCAGCTGCAGCAGCTGCTGGCTCACATCCACTTCCGAGTCTTTGGCGAGTTGCCGGATCTGCTCGATCTGCTCTTCGAGCTCCACCAGGGGCTTTTCAAACTCGAGCAGGGGGCGGCGGGCCATCGGGATTGGCGGCAGGGAGGTGAGGCTGAGCGGGTACTGAGGGGAGAGGAACTCAGGCGGGGGCCAGCACCGCCGGCGCCTGGTCGCTCGGCTCCAACTCCAGGGCTCGGAAACCGTGCCTCAGGGAAGCTTCGCCGATGCGATCCATGTTGGCCAGGGTGATGTTGTTGCGGCCCCAGCTGAAGTTGGTGTGCAGTGCTTCGAAATCGAGCAGCATCGCTTCCGCGAAGCAGGCAAACATCTGGCGCTGGGGTTTGGCCATTTCGGCCACCTCCATCATCTGCCAGCCGATGTCCTGCCAGAACTCCACGATGCCGCCCTTGAGCACATGCACCCCGGGGGCGGCGGCCTTGCTGTCGAGATTCTTGGGGTAACCCCCGTCGATCATCAGGCAGGGCTTCTTGAGCGAGGCCGTGTCGATCTCCAGGCTCTGGGGGAGGCTGGCCACCCACACCACCACATCGGCCTCCGGCAGGGCTTCCTCCAGGGCCAGGATCCGCCCTTCTCCGAGGCTCTGCTGCAGGTCGATCAGCGGCTGGGGCCGGCGGGCCACTAGCAACAGTTCCCCGACGCCGCGGCGCTGCAGCCAGCGGCAGACGGCACTGCCGATGTCGCCGCTGGCCCCCACCACCGCCACCTTGGCCGTGGCCAGGTCGATGCCCAGCCTGGGGGCGTTGGTTTCCACCTGCTGGCAGATCACCCAGGCGGTGTGGGTGTTGCCGGTGGTGAAGCGGGTCCAATCCAGCTCCACCGCACTCACCCGCTCCTCCTTGAGCAGGTTCATGTCTTCAAAAATGATCGAGGTGAAGCCCCCCAGGGCGGTGATGGTGATGTCCTTTTTCTGGGCCAGCTCCATCGCCTTGAGCACCTTGCGCTTGGCGGTCTTGAAGCGGCGCAGCATCTCCGGCACAAACACCGAATCGATGTAGGCCCCCTGAATCTGTTGGCCGGTGGGGCTGGTCACCGTCACCCGCTCCACCAGCTGGGGCGGCGCCGCGCACCACATGTCGAGATCCCCGTCGGCGTACTCGTCGTAACCGAGGGACCGGGCCTTCAACCGCGCCTGCTCAAAGCTGGTCGAATGTCCGATGAGGCCGAACATGCGGGTGGGTCTGAAGTGTGGTGGACGCTACAGCTTCAGCCGACCAGCGCTGCCGCCGCCATGCGGGCGATCTCGCGGCCGCTGAGGCCGATTTCCATCAGCACGTCCTGGTAGGAGCTGAGGAAGTCCGCCATCAGGTCTTCCTGGTCCATGTGGAGCACGGCGGCGTCACCGGCCACCTGCTCGAGCATGCGGCGCACCAGGGGCAGGTTGTCGCGGTTGGCCTGTTCGAGTTCCTCACGCACGGTGGCGAGGTTGGCCTTCAGCCACTCCTGGCCGTAGTTGAGGTGGGTGTACTCATCCTTCACCACCCCTTCGGTGATCTTGCGGGCGAAGGGGTCGGCGACCGGGATATAGATGTGATACGCCGAGATGGCGAAGGCCTCGATCAGGATGGCCTGAATCAGCAGGCAGGTGGTGATCTTCCCCTCCGCCAGGGCCTTCTGGAAGTTGCCGTGCAGCGGCGCGAAGAAGGTCTTGGCGAAGGGCATGTCGGCCTCGACCTCCAAGTTCTTGGCACAGGCGGTGAAGCCCTTCATGTGCTTCAGCTCCATGCGGGCCAGCTTGGCCAGCTCCTCGGCCTGTTCCGGCAGCAGGGTGCCGATGGACATGTAGTTGTCGTGGGCCTCCTGCTCGCCCTCGATCACGATGGCGTTGATGCGGCTGTAGGCGTCCTTGTAGGCGGCGCTGCTGAAGTCGGGCAGACCCTCAGGGCTGCCGGCTACCGCGTTGGAGGGGGCCGCTTCCAGGGTCGCCATACCGTTGAATTGCCGCAGATCTGGTGTCGACTTTAACCGTCTGAAATCCTTGGCTGGGCTTCACGGTTGGGGTTTCCAACCCTGACGCGGCGGCCACGCGCTGTGCAGCAGCTCCAGCAGCAACTGGCGCCACCCCTCCACCAGGCGACCCTGCAGCGCCGCCCCGAGCTCAGGGTTGGCGCCCCGGGCATCCCCCACGACCCCGCTGGCGGAGAGATCGGTGGTGAGCCAGGCGTTGGGCACGGCCCCCTCCAGGCTCCAGCCCGACGGTGGCGCTGCGCTCGCCAGGCCATCCACCGGCCGGGCCTCCCCCACCAGTTCCGGTGCCAGCTGCAGCATCAGGCTGGTTTCCGCCAGCCCCGCATGCAGACCTTGGCTGCGTTCCGGCTCCGGCAGCAGCTCCATCACTCCGGCCGGGCCGCTCCACAGGAAGCAGGGCAACACCCCCAGCTGGGGCACCGCGGCCCGCAGCTGGCGGGCCGCCACCTGCAGCAGGGCGATCTGCCCCCCATGGCCGTTGAACAGCACCAGGCGCTCAAAGCCGGCGCTGGCCAACTGGCGCCCCACCGTTTCCACCAGCTGCAGCACCGCCTCCGCCGGCAGGCTGAGGGTGCCGGCAAAGGCGCCGTGCTCCGGTGAAAACCCCAGACTCTGCAGCGGCAGTCGCCAGATCGGCAGCTCCGCCGGCAGGTCCGCCAGCACCGCATCCAGCAGCCGATCGGCGAACAGGCCGTCGGTGCCGAGGGGAAGCTGCGGGCCGTGCTGCTCGAAGGCTCCGAATGGCCACACCACCGTGCTGCCCGGCCGCTGGGCCGCCACCTGCAGCTGGGGCCAGCTGAGGTACTCCAGGCGCCGGGGTGCCGGACCGGCGGGGCTTGCTGCCATCGCTGCGCTCCTAGGGGGTCGAGGGGCCTCCTTACAGTGTGAGGCTGTGCATCGTCGCTTTGGCCATGGCCGGTTCTGGCACCCCGCAATCCCAGCCCCCGGCCGGCCAACAAGCCCAGTCGCCCCGGCCGCAGCCGCCGCTAGCCCCGCGGCCCAACGCGGCCACGCCCCCGCTGCGCAAGCCCCCGCAGGTGCTGCAACTCACCAAGAAGGAGGAGCAGCTGCGCCTGGAGCACCAGGCAGCCGAAGCCCGCGCCGCTGCGGAGGCGGCCAACGCCCGCGCCGCTGATCTGGAGAATGCCGCCCGCGCCGGCCGCGGTGAGGCACCGATCGCCCCCCAGCGGCCCACCTCCCCGGCCTCAGCTGCAACCCCCGTCGGAGACGACGAGCTGTTTGACCTCAGCGGGTTTGAAGGCCTGAGCATGGCCGATCTGCTGGGTCCCGATGAGCGTCGCCAGCGCCGGGCTGCGCCCCAGCCGGCCAGCGCCGCGGTGCCGGCCCGCACCGTGGATGAGTTTGATTTCGATGCGGAGGCTTTCCTGGCCGCCCTCGATGAGCAGGAATTCGTGGGCACCACCGGCGAGGTGGCTACAGGCACCGTGATCGGCCTGGAGAGCGACGGCGTCTATGTGGACATCGGCGGCAAGGCCCCCGGTTTCATGCCCAAGAAGGAGTGCGGCCTGGGGGTGATCACCAACCTCAAGGAGCGGTTCCCCAAGGGCCTGCAGGTGGAGGTGCTGGTCACCCGCGAGCAGAACGCCGATGGCATGGTCACCATCAGCGCCCGGGCCCTGGCCCTGCGCCAGAGCTGGGAGAAGGTGCGCCTCCTGGAGAAGGAGGGCAAGGTGCTGCAGGTGAAGGTGAACGGCTTCAACCGCGGCGGTGTCACCTGTGATGTGGAAGGGCTGCGCGGCTTCATTCCCCGCTCCCAGCTGCAGGAGGGGGAGACCCACGAGGCCCTGGTGGGCAAGACCCTCGGTGTGGCCTTCCTGGAGGTGAATCCCGAAACCCGCAAGCTGGTGCTCTCCGAGAAGAAGGCGGCCACCGCGGCCCTGTTCCAGAACCTGGAGGTGGGCCAGCTGGTGGAGGGCCAGGTGGTGTCGATCAAGCCCTACGGCCTGTTCATCGACCTGGGGGGCATCAGCGGGCTGCTGCACCAGTCGGCGCTCACGGGCGGCCAGCTGCGCGACCTGCGCGAGGTGTTCGGCCAGGGGGATCGGGTCAAGGCGTTGATCACCGAGCTGGATCCAGGCCGAGGCCGCATCGCCCTGAACACCGCCCTGCTGGAGGGGCAGCCCGGTGAGCTGTTGATCGATCGCGACCGTGTGATGGCGGAGGCCGCCGATCGGGCCAACAGAGCGCGTAGCGTGCTGCGCCAACAGGAACAGTCCGCCGGATGAGTCAGGCCACCGAGGCAGCCCCCTCCAGCTCTGCAGGCACGGCGGCCTCGCCCATCCAGGCCGACTGGGAACTTGATTACTACTCGCGCCCGATCCTTGAGCCCGATGGCAAGAAGCGCTGGGAGTTGCTGATCTGCAGTTCGTCCACCGGGGCTGAAGCCTCCGGCCAACGCTTCCGCTGGGCCCTGAACTGCCCCGCCTCCAGCGTGAATTCCCAGTGGCTGCGCGAAGCCCTGGAGCAGGCCCTAGCGGCCGCGGCGGAGCAGGGCTTTGCGGCACCGCGCAAGCTGCGCTGCTGGAGGGCCTCGATGCGCACGATGGTGCAGCGGGCCGCCGAAACCCTCGGGTTCGAATTGGTGCCCAGCCGCCGCTGCTATGCCCTGGTGGAGTGGCTGCAGGAGCGCCAGTCCACGGTGTATCCGGCGGAGGAGGGCTACATGGCCGGCCCCCTGGCGCCGCCCCCCCAGCCGATTCAACCCCTGGCGGTGCCCCTGCCGGAGGCCGCCCGCGGTGATTCCTGGAGCTGGGCGTCGCTGCCTGTGACGGCCCTCCGGGATGCTGCCGATTGGGAGGTGAGCTTTCCGGGGTTGCTGCCGCTGCCCGATGGCCCTGACGGTCAGCCCCTCGATCCGGAGTGGATGGTGAGCGGCCTGCGGCTGTTCAGCGCCAGCCGTTCCCTGGCCATTGCCGGTTGGATCGCAGGCCTGGAGCCGGTGCGCCTGGAGGTGAGTGGCGGTCAGTTGGTGCTGGAAGCCGGGCTGGAGGACCGTTGGTTGCTGGGCAACCTGGAGGTCGAGGAGGCCGCCGCCGCCGCCGAGGCCTTCCGTGCCGCCCGTGAGCAGGCGGCGGGGCTGCAGTTCCTGGCGGTGCAGAGCAGCCCGGAGCAGCAGGGCTTTGATGGCTTCTGGATCCTGCGGGATCTGCCGGATGGCTGAAGCGGTTGATCCCCCCTTTGATCGCCCCGATGCGGGCTTCAATGCCCTCGAGGGTTGGACCTGGATTGGCTGCTACGGCGGCTATTACCTCCAGTCAGATCTGCTCAGCGCGTTCGAACACGGCTTCTTCACCCGCCAGTGGCAGGGTCGCGGCCCGGAGGTGCTGGCGGGTTACGTGAGCGCCGGTGTCAGCGTGCACCGCCCCCAGCAGGTGCATAGCGCCCGGGTGCTGAACGCCTCTGCCGCCAGCGCTGAGCCCTGGCCCGAGGCCGATGGCCTGGTGAGCGATGCCGGTGGGCAGAGCCTGTGGGTGTGTGGGGCCGATTGCACGCCCGTGCTGCTGGCCGATCCGCAGAGCGGCCGGGTGGCCGCCTGCCATGCGGGCTGGCGCGGAGTGGCGGGGGGCATCGTGCTGCGGGCGATCGAACGCTTGGAGGTGCTGGGCTGCCGCCGCGCTGAGTTGCTGGTGGCCCTGGGGCCGGCGGTGAGTGGGGGCCACTACCAGGTGGAGCAGTCCGTGGCGGAGCAGGTGGCTGCGCCCATGGCCGCGTCGATGCCCGGTGGCCTGGCGGAGGCCTTGGCGGCGCTCGAGGCCTGTGGCGCCCTGCAGGCGGATCCCGATGGCGTCGCGGGTCGCGTCCGTCTGGATCTCCGCTTGGCCCAGCGCCTGCAGTTGCAGATGGCGGGTTTGGATGCGCATCACATCAGCCTCTGCCCGTTGTGCACGGTGGCGGAACCGCTGCTGTTCCACTCCTGGCGCCGCGATCAACAGAAGGTCGTGCAGTGGAGTGGCATCGTGTCGCAACAGGTTGATGGGGACTGACCTACACAACATCTACACGGCTTAACTGACGCGTATTGATCCAACCTTGTGCAGTGGAGTCGTTGCCCTTCCGCTGTGCTGGTTTTCAACAACGGCCACAAGAACGCTTGCAGAATCGCCTGTGAAGTGAGACGATGCAGATGTTGCATAGGAACCCTCGGATGCTCACCGGAGCCGAATTGCTTGCCAAGCTCAAGGAGCTTGGTGACGTCAGCAAATCTGATGTCGTGAGGGCCTGTGGTTACGTCTCCATTAAGAAAGACGGCAGCGAGCGCCTCAACTTCACCGCCTTCTATGAGGCCTTGTTGAACGCCAAGGGCGTTGAGTTGGGGAGCGGGTCATCCCGCATGGGCAAGGGCGGCCGCAAGCTGAGTTTCACCACCAAGGTGCAGTTCAATGGCAACCTGATGGTGGGCAAGGCGTACACCGCCATGCTCGATCTCAAGCCCGGTGATGAGTTTGAAATCAAACTGGGTCGCAAGCAGATTCGCCTCGCTCCCCTGGGCTCCAGCGACGACGAAGAGTGATTGCCACGGCTTCCGCCACGCGGATGCCATCGATGGCCGCTGAGAGGATGCCGCCGGCATAGCCGGCCCCTTCTCCGGCCGGATACAGGCCGGGGGTGTTGGTGCTGTCCAGGTCCTTGCCCCGCGGAATCCGCAGCGGCGATGAGGTGCGTGTTTCTACGCCGGTCAATACCGCATCGTCCATGGCATAGCCGGGGATGGTGCTGTTGAACTGCGGCAGGGCTTCCCGCAGGGCCTCCACCACATAGATGGGCAGCGCAGGGCTCAGGTCGGTGAAGGTCACCCCCGGGCTGTAGGAGGGCTGCACCGCACCGGCAGCCGTGCTCGGACGGCCCGCCAGAAAGTCCGCCAGGGTCTGCCCTGGGGCGGCAAAGCTGTTCCCTCCCAGGGCGTAGGCCTGCTCCTCCCAGTGCCGTTGGAAGGCCACCCCGGCCAAGGGGTCGCCGGGGCCATCGCCGAAGGGCTCCACATCCTCCGGGTCGATGCTCACCACGATGCCGCTGTTGGCGTTGCGTTCCTTGCGGGAGTGCTGGCTCATGCCGTTGGTCACCACCCGGCCCGGCTCGGAGGTGGCGCCCACCACCAACCCGCCCGGGCACATGCAGAAGCTGTAGACGCAGCGGCCATTGCTGGCGTGGTGGACCAGCTTGTACTCCGCCGCCCCTAGGCGCGGATGGCCGGCGCAGCTCCCCCAGCGGGCGCTGTCGATCAACGCTTGGGGATGCTCGATCCGCACGCCGATCGAAAAGGGCTTGCGCTCCATCGCCACCCCCTGGCGCTGCAGCATCGCGAAGCTATCGCGGGCGCTATGGCCCACCGCCAGCACCACCTGCGCGGCGGCGATGCGGCTGCCATCGGCCAGCACCACGGCCCGAACGGCGCGGCTGTCCGGCTCAAATTCCAGTTGATCCACCCGACTCTGGAAGCGGATCTCCCCGCCGAGGGCTTCGATCTGGGCCCGCAGGCCCCGGACCACCGTGGCCAGCTTGAAGGTGCCGATGTGGGGCCGGTGCAGCACCAGAATCTCCGGATTGGCACCGGCCTCCACCAGCTCCTCGAGCACCTTGCGGCCCAGGTGGCGGGGGTCACTCACCTGGCTGTAGAGCTTGCCGTCGGAGAAGGTGCCCGCACCTCCCTCCCCGAACTGGGCATTGGATTCCGGGTTGAAGGGGCTCTGGCGGCGCCAGAAGCCGAAGGTGTCGGCGCTGCGCTGCTTCACCGGCTGGCCCCGCTCCAGCAGCAGTGGCCGCAGGCCCATCTGGGCCAGCAGCAGCGCGCAGAAATAGCCGCAGGGGCCGGCCCCCACCACCACCGGCCGCGGGATCGAGCCCTGCTCCAGCCCACGGCTGATGGTGGGGCTGGCGTGGGTTACCGGCTGATAGCGGCCGGGCTGGGCCGGTTGCAGCTGGCTGTCGCGGCGGAAGCGTTGGAGTAGCTGCTGCTCGAGTGGCCCCTCCAGCTCCAGCTCCACGCTGTAGGTGAGTTGGATGGCCGCCTTGCGGCGGGCATCGACGCTGCGTTTCACCACCCGGTGCTGCAGCAGCTGCTCGGGCTGCAGCTTCAGGCGCCTGCAAATGGCCGCCACCAGATCCGCCTCGCCATGGTCGAGCGGCAGCTTCAGCTGATGCAGTCGCAGCGCCAACGGCTTTCGGTTTCGCCAATCCGCATCATCGGCGGCTGAGTTGCAGGTTGGCGGTGGGTGGCACCCCGGGGCTGAGGTCGAGGCGGCTGCTGGCCCCCATGGGGCGTACCGCCTGGCCCTGGGCCCTGAGCTTCAGGGCCCGGCACAGGGGTTGGGGTTTGGCGTTGGCGCTGAACCACGCCAGGTCCCAGCCGGGTTGTCCCTGGGCCTGCACCGAGGCCAGGGCGGCCATCAGGCCGGTGTCGTAGCCGGCGCTCTCCACGGGGCCCGGGGCGTAGCCCCAGCGCCGCTCGAAGCTCCGGGCAAAGGCGCTCCAGCCGGGGCCGCGGCTCAGCGGATCCACACCGATCTGCCGTTGGTCCATCGCCGCCGTCACCGGGAAGGGCCACGCCAGCAGGGTGGTCTCCGGCCAGGTCGCCGTCTGGATGGCCTGCTCGAGGCGGGAGCCCGGGTTGGTGATCACCACCAGGGCCGGCGGGCGGTACCAATCCACATCACCCACCAGTTGCCCCAGGGCGGCCCGGTCCGTGCCATCGACGGCCAGGGGGGCCGCCGTCGGGCCGATCACCTGGCCGTTGCCATTGGCGTAGCTGGCCTCAAAGCGCTCACTGAGGGCCTGGCTTTCGGCGGTGCGGTCCCGCACCACCATCACCCGTTTGATCCCCTCGCTCAGCAGGGCCTGGGCCAGCCGATCCACCTCCAGGCTGCGGCCCGGCACCAGCGGCCAGAGCCGATCGGATCCCCGCAGCTGGGGCAGGCCTTCGAGGGAGCGCCCCCGTTGCAGCGGTAGCAGCACCGTGAGCCGCTGTTGATCCGCCAGTCGCCCATAGGCCTCCAGGGGTGCCGCCGGCGGTGCCACCAACAGGGCGCTGCGGCTGGCCGCCCGCAGGGGGGCGGCCGGATTGGCCCCCGGAGCCAGCCAGCCCAGTTGCAGCGTGGGCGGTGTGACCCCGCAGATGGCGCTCTGCTCCATGGCCAGCCCGTAGCCCCGGCGCAGACCATCCCCCAGCCCCGCCAGCAGACCTTCACTGGGCAGCAGCAGGCGCACATCGCTGCGCAGGGGGGCACTGGCGGCCAGGGTCTGGCTGCCCAGCAGCACAGCGGCGATCACCAGGCCCGTGACCACACGGCCGCTGCCGATCGGGTGCCGCGGTTCTGCAGTGGTCATGGCAGGCACCGTCCAGGGGGCGAAAGCTAGATGGATTTCCCTGACTAGGCTCATCCTTTCCACAGTTGGTCGCATGCAGGCCCCC
>JBEIQU010000030.1:0-11282 GCA_040376355.1 Prochloraceae cyanobacterium
ACGAAGCCCAGCATGGCCAGGCGGCCATTCCAGGTTTCAGCGAAGGACACGAAACCGAAGCGGGAAGAGGAGTCAGCCATGGAACGTAACGAAACGTTGGGCCGACTGTAACGGCTCGTGAAGCCCCCTGGGTGTGGCCTTGGCTACCGGATCAGTGCGGTTCACCGCCCTTGCGTTCACTCCACGGGAGAGCCCGGTATCTGGCCATCGCGTTTGGCTTCGCTGATGGCCCGGTCGATCCGGGCCGCCAGGGCGGGATCCAGCCGGGGCGAGAGGGCCAGGGCCTGCGACTGGCGACTGGTGCCCTGCAGGCTCAACCGCAAGCGGCGCCGCTGTGCCGTCGGCAGGGTGTCCAGCAGATGCTGCAGCTGGGCTTCGTCGGCTAGCACCACATCGGCCTGATCCTGCAGCAGGAGGCCAGGCGCCTGCTGCAAGGAGCGCAGCTCCACCGCATCGACCCGGCCACTCAGTGGTGGCTGTTGCAGCAACTTGGCGCTGACGCTGCCGGGTCGCACCCCCACGCGCAGCCCCTCGAGGTCGCCGATCGAGCTCAGCCGATAGCGGCTGGACAGCGGTTGCTTGAGGGCGTCCACGGTGATCGTGCTGAGGATCAGCGACGCCCCAATGATTCGCACGACCCAGCTCACGATCACCAGGAGGTGGCCGCGGGTGCGGCTCACGATCACGTTGGTGCCGGGGCCTGTGGCCAGCACCTGGAAGATCAGGGCATAGCTGCGCAGGCGCTCCCTGCGGCTCTGGTGGGGATGGTTGCGGTGTTCATCCCGCCACACCACCAGGCTCAGCAGCGTGATGGCCACCAGGTAACCCGCCAGCACCTGCAGCAGCTGCGGGTTGAGCACCGCTTTCAGCAGGCTGCGACCGGCCCCGAAGCGATCCGCTGCCACCAGCACCGCCAGGCCCTCCTCCTGGAAGGGCAGGCTGAAGCGGAACTGCCCCAGCCGCTCGGGGCTGATGGTGAGGCAGCCCACCCCCACATCCACCTGGTCGGCTCGGCTGGCCTCCAGCAGGGCCTGGGGGGTGGCATAGCCCTGAAGCACGTAGGGGAGGCGCTGTTGTTCCGCCACCCGCCGCCATAGCTCTACCGCTTTGCCCTGCCAGACGCCGGTGCGAACCCGTTCAGCGCAGGGGGGGGACTGGTCGAGCACCCCCACCCGCAGCACCGGCGTGGCCAGGGCTGACGGCGCCAACACCAACAGCAGGCTTGAGGCGAGGCCGATGATGGGGCGATGAACAACCATGTGCCGCTGTCGATCCTGTTTTCGCTGCTGGTGGCGGCGGTGCTGCCCCTCGCGGTCGGCCTCTACCTGCATGGTCATATGAATCTGGCCGCCGTGCTCAAGAACGCCTTCGGCTGATTAGGGCACGTAGATCATGTCGGCGCGGCAGCGGCGCAGAGCGTCCTGCACCTGCGCGAGTTCAGCGGCATCCGGGCTGTAGCGCAGTCCATCTGGCACCACCACACTGCCGTCCGGGCCGATGCGCACGTTGGAGGTGAACCAGGTGCCCCCGGAGGGGATGTAGGCGCGGCAGGTGATGGCTCCCTCCTGAGTGTTCTTGCGCTCGATCACCCAGCGCCCCACCTGGTCGAGCCGGCTGAAGCTGTTCAGCGCCGCTTGGGCCGCCGGTGCCGCGGCGACGAGGGCCAGCAGTAGGCGGCCCCCGCAAAGCCAAGGGGTGATTGGGCGCACGGGGATGTGGTCAACCAGAGAACGGATCCTTCGCATCCTGGCGCCATGGGGAGCGCTGGTTTGGCAGATTGCTGGCCATGGATGTCAGCCCCCTCTCGCTCGCCGATCTGCAGACGCTGCTGGGCCGTTGGGGCTACGCGGTGATTTTTGCGGCGATGCTGCTGGAGAACGCCGGCGTGCCGCTGCCCGGCGAAACGATCACGCTGCTGGGGGGCTACGCCGCCGGCAGCGGCCAGCTCAACCTCTGGGGCGTGATGGCGGCAGCGGCCGGCGGAGCCGTGCTCGGGGACAACCTTGGTTACTGGGTGGGGCGCCGCCTGGGCTGGCCCGTGATGGTGCGGCTGGGCGGTTGGCTGGGGCAGCGGCCCGAACGGCTGGAGGGGCTCCGGCAGCGGTTCCTGCGGCGGGCGGGGCTCTCGGTGTTTCTCGGTCGGTTTGTGGCGGTGCTGCGGGTGCTGGCCGGACCCCTGGCGGGTGCTGTGGCCATGCCCTACCGCCGCTTCCTGCTCTGCAACCTGGCGGGGGCCCTGCTCTGGGCCGGCACCATGGTGAGCCTCGCCTGGCTGTGGGGGCGCTGGATCCCCATCGACCGCATGCTCGCGGGGGTGGTGGAGTTCGGTCTGGTGGCTCTGGGGCTGGTGGTGTTGCTGGTGCTGCTGCCGCGGCTGCTGGAGCGGTTCAACCGGTTCAACGGCGATAGCGGCACGGCGGACTAGCTCGGATCCGCCGCTGGTTTGCGGCGATACCACCGGCGGCTGGCCACCAGTGTTCAACTGTGCTCGGCGGCGGAGCGCAGCGTGATTCCCAGCGGCTTTGTGATCCTGGCCCGGTTCCTGCCCTGGGGGCTAGGGCTGGCTGCCATGGGCCTGCTGCTGGCCCTGGTGGGGGAGTGGAGTGTGGTCCGCTGGTCCTGAGTCGGGCCTGGGGCAGCAGCGGGGCGGATGAGGGGGGCGGTGTGCCTCCGATGCCGGTGTCGGCTGGCGGTATCGGCTGGCGGTGTCGGCGGTCTGACTAACTCTGGTCAGACCCTGCACACAGCGTGCTCACTCCACGTGCTCCGGCTGGCCGATCCAGCCCCGCTTCGGCAGTTGCCGCAGGGCCGCCTCCAGGCTGCAGTGGGGGAAGAGCTCTTGGCCAATGGCCTCCGCCTGCTGCTCGCTCTCGGCACGGATGCACAGGTGGGAGTCACCATCCTGGAAGTGAATGGTGAGTTGGTAGAGCTGGGGCACCGATGAGCCACGGCGAAGGGCAACCTTCACCAACTAGCAACGACGCACGGCGTTGTCAGCCCTGGGGTGCACGACGGGCCGATCTGCCTAAGGTTTGCCGAGCTGCGCCCCCCCGATGCTGCACGTGCTGAAGTTCAGCTCCGAGGATTGCGGCACCTGCCATCGCATGAGCCATTACGACGCCGCCGTCTGCGATGAGCTGGGCTGCACCTTCGTGAGCGTGATGCTGCAGGACACCGATCTGTACCGCCGCTACCGCAAGGTGCTGCTCACCCAGTACCCGGACAAGCAGGGGATGGGGTGGCCCACCTATTTAGTGGTGAGTGACCCCGAGGGGGAATTCACCATCCATGGTGAGATCCGCGGCGGTATGCCCAAGGGGGATTTCCGCAGCAGGCTCTCGTCGCTGTTGCCCGGCTGACTGCTGCGGTGCCTCCGGCCATGGGGCCGTCATGGCGGCCCAGAAGCCGGCACGGTCGCTGCGGATGCGGATCATGGCCACTGGGCTGCGTGAGGACCTCAGCCTGGATGGCCCCTTCGCCCCTTGGTGTCGGCGATGGCGCTCAGCCGGGTGAGGATTGTTGCGGCCCGGGGTGATGGGCTGTGATGGCGTAGCGCTCCCCCACCACCGGATCGATCAGCCGGCAGCCCTCGGGCAGGCCGGTGGCCGCTGTCGCGGTGCTGCCCTTCTGCCACAGCACCTGGGTGAGCAGACCGCTGAAGCGCACGTCGCCGCCGGCGGTGCTGGCCAGCACGGTGTGGGGCTGAAACCGCTCCAGCAGCTCCGGCAACACCTGGGTGCCGCGCACGAAGGCCCCCGCCAGGGGTAGGCCGAGATCCACCACCGGGGTGATCACCGCATCCAGGCGGCGCCCCGGAAGGTTGGCTGGCAGGTAGCCATGGGGTTCGAGGTAGAGGGAGCCGCAGGGGTGCTCCAGCAGGTAGCCGTTCTCCACCTGCGGCACCGGCGCGCCGGCGGTGGCGGTGATGCTCAGCTCACCCAGCTGGTGCTGCTGCCCCGGCGCCAGGGTGCTCACGTGCTGAAAACCCAGCTGGCGGGCCTTGGCGGCGCCGCTGGCGGAGGCCACCACCGGCAAGGTCATGGGCAGCAGCGCCAGGCTGGCCGGATGGCAGTGGTCGTCGAGCCCCTGGGTGAGCAGCAGTAGATCGAGATCCGCCGGTGCCGGCCGGCTCTCCGCCAGCTCCCCCTGGAAGAACCACGGCCCCGGCGGAAACTGCAGCGGCCCTGTGAGCCAGGGATCCACCAGCACCCGCAGGTCGCCCAGCTCCAGCAGCCAACCGTTGGCCCCGAAGTAGGTGGCGTGCATGGGACCTCAGCGTGTGCTGCGGACCCTATCGGCTGCGTTGCCACCCCTGTGCTGCCACCCCTGTGCTGCCAAGGCCAGCGCGCCGTTGCTAGAGCGACGGAATGGTCTGGCGATTGTTCGCCCCTGCATCCCCATGGCTCTGAGCGCAATTGAATGCCCCGATGGCGTCTGCCACAGCCACCACGGCGGCCATGCCGTGCAACGTGAGCAGCTGCGGGCCAGCCTGCGGGCCCATGGCCACAGCTGGTGTGAGCGCTTGGCGGAGCGGGTCTACGAGATCTCGGTGGACAGCTTCAGCCAGGCGGTGATGCCCCATCTGCACCAAGACGGCTGGCAGCGGCGTCACCTCGACTGGGAGTTCAAGCTCCAGGGGGAACCGGCGGAGGTGGAGCGCACCCTGGTGGATGGGGCCCTCAATGCGGTGGAGAGCTTCCTGCGCAGCAGTGAGGTGCAGCGGTTGTTCGTGCAGGAGCTGGTGCGCGGCACGGTGGCGGAGAGCGAGAGCGATGGGCTCAGCCGCCAGGGGGTGCGCCACCTGATCGAGTGCGAGCTGTTGGCACTGCTGCAGGAGCAACGGGAGCTGCTGATCGATCGCGTGGCCGAAGGGCTGCTGGAGGGGGCCGAGGGCAACTTCGAGCGGGCCCATCGCGCCGCTACGGCCGGCCTCGAGGAGGTGGAGCACCTGTTGGTGAACCACGCCGAGGCGATGGGCTGAGGTTCAGGAGACGGTTCAGGAGGCTTTTGGAAGCCGGCCCTGCAGCTGCTGGATTTGCTCCATGCGCAGGCGAATGCCGTTGCAGTCGCGGCAGCTGCAGGGGCTGCCCACGGCATCGGGTTGATGCAGCAGCATCGGCAGGATCAGGTCTTCGTCCTCATAGAACAGGTTGGGATTGGAGGGGCCCATCGGTGGTGACAGAGCAAGCCGCTGCAGGGGCAGCGCGAGGCCCCGTTCTGACAGCCCCAGCCGTGAGTCCCAGGGTTGTCAGACTTTCTTCGGTGTTGCGTCACCGGATGCTCACGCGTTGGGGTCTGGCGGCCCTGGCGCCCCTGCTGCTGCAGGCCCGGGGTGGCGCCGTGGAGATCCAGGGGTCCACCTTCTTCACCAACCCGCCCTGGAGGGCGGAGTTGATCGCCTACTACAACACCGTTTGGGATCCCCAGCCGGACTACTACTTCACCGTGGAACTCCCCGCCGATGCCGGCGCCCCCCTGGGCGGACTCACCATCCAGCAGACCCGCGGATCGGATTGGTGGTTCCCCTACGACGTCGAGCGCACGTCGGCGTTCGTGGGGCGTCCGCGGGCGGAGGGGCGCAAGCTGCCGGTGACGGCAACGTTTGAGCAGGGCATCCGCCGCTTCCAGATTCGCTTTGATCCGCCCGTGGCTCCGGGCACCACGGTGACCACGGTGCTCAAGCCCTGGACCAACCCTGACCAGGCCGACACCTACATGTTCGCCGTTACCGCCTGGCCAGAGGGGCCCAATCCCTCACCGGCGCCCCTGGGCTACGCCACCCTCCGCATCTACAGCCTCTTCTACTGAGCAGCGATCTTGGTTCGCGTTATGGCGCGGTGGCCCGTGGCTCCAGTCGGACCATCGGTCGCCAGAGCAGAGCCACCCCCAGCAACAAGGCCAGGGCCAGGCTGGATTGCACCAGCAGGTAGGCGTTGCTGCCTGCCATGGCACGGCCGAGGAGATGAATCGCTTCGCTGGCGGCGGCGGCACTGAAGGCCTGCAGACCCTTGCCGAGGTTGGCGATGGCGATCACGCGGCCCTGCAGCTCCATCGGCGTGAGCCCCTGCATCAGGGCGTTGTTGAGGTTGAGGCTGAACACCCCGCAGGCCCCCGCCAGGAAAGCGGACAGGGAGGCCCAATGGATCACCTGGCTGCCCGCCAGCAGCAGGATCGCCAGCCCCAACCCCAGGGCGGCCGCCGCCAGGGCCAGCCCCAGGCGCCTGGCCTGGCCGGAGGCCATGCCCAGCAACGACCCCACCACACCCCCCAGGCCCACGGCGGAGAGCAAGGCGGCGTAGGTGGCGTGGTGGGTGTGCAGGTTGGTGTTGTCGTGCACAAAGATCGGCAGCAGCGTCTGGAAGGGCAGGCCCAGCAGCATCACCAGCGCCAGCAGTTGCAGCAACTGCCGCAGTTGACGTTGATGGCGCACGTAGTGCAGCCCTTCGCGAATCGATTGCCAGAGCGGTGGTCGGGATCCAGGGTGGGCGGGGGCCGGCGTGCGCGGCAGCCAGGGAATGCAGGCCAGCAGCGGCAGGAAACTGAGCACGTTGAACAGGAAGGCCATGTCCTCATGGCTGCGATCTCCCTTGCCAACGCTCAGCAGGATCCCCCCCAGGGCTGGGCCGAACACATTGGTGACGTTCGACGCCACGCTGTAGACCTGCTGGGCGGTGACCAGGTCTTCACGGTCGACCATTTCGCTGATCAACGCCGTGCGGGCCGGGGTGTCGAAGGCGGAGATCACCCCGTTGCAGGCATTCACCGCCACCAACAGCCATAGCGGCACCAGGCCCCGGGTGGTCGCCAGCAGCAGCAGCAGCGCCACCAGCAGCAGCGCCGTTTGCGTTCGGAAGAACAGCAGGCGCCTGGGGATGCGATCGGTGATGGCGCCGCCGAACACCTGCAATAGGCACTGGGGAAGGCCATAGCCCAGGGCTAGCAGGGCGATGCCATGGGCTCCGTAGGTCTTCACCGTGAGCCAGGTCATCGCCATCACGAAGGCGCTGGTGCCCAGGTTGGAGATCAGGTTGGCGAGCCAGAAGCTGCGGAAGGGGCGGTTGTTCCATAGCCCTTGGATGTCGATCGCTTGGCTGTTGGGGCCTGACGGGGACGGCATGGCGGCAGGCTGGATGGACCCCCCAGACGGGGATGGGTTGCGCCGAATTCTTAAATCAATTCCCAGGGCGCGCTTGGTCCTTGGTGCGCTTCATTACTTCTGAGGGTGCACCGGTTGTTGGGATCCCATGCGTTATTCGGTTGTCTGCCGGCTGGAGCACGGCGGCTACAGAAGCGAATGCGATCAGGACGACCTGCCCTCGGCGATTCAGCAGTCGCTCTCCCGCGCCCGCCAGACCCGGCGACGCCACTACATCCTCGATGAGCTGGGGAGGATTGTGGACATCGTGCATCCCCAGTTGCTCAGCCAGCCGCAGAGCTCACGGGCGCTGGGTTGAGTTGTGCTCGTGGCACCAGATCAGATCGATCTGGTTGGGGTGATGGCGCAGGTGGGGGTGCAGCTCCATCGCCAGGTGGCGAGCCTCCTCATGGCTGGTCGCATAGAGGCAGCATTCCGCGAGGGCATGGCGCTCGTTGCGGTAGCTGATCGAATAAGCCTTGCGCTGGCGATGCGTTGCGCTGAGGGAAGCCACGACGTGGGGTGCAAAGGCTTTAGCCGCATTGTGAGCAGCGCAGGCCGTTGCACAAGCCGGGCTGAGCGCGTGTGCGCTTCTGCACACCGGATGGTGGTGTCGGTGGCCGGGGCAGGCCCCACTCCTTAGCGTCCGCTCAACACGCGATCGGCCGATGTCGTTGTTGTGGAGACTGGCGACGGAACGGGCCAAGCGGGAAGCCCAGCTGCAGCGCCTGGAGGCCCTGCTGGCCACTCCCGATGATCGGGCGGCCCTGCGGGCCCGGCAGCAGGCTCAGGCCCAGCAGGATGAGATGCGCCGCGGAACGCACGACTGAGAGCACCGCCAGGGCGATGCAGAGGGGGCAGTGGCTGAGACCCATGCCGCCAGCCTGATGGCTTTTGGGAGGCTGGCGGTGGATTCAGCCAGAACTTCACGAAGCGGCCGGCCTACGGTGCGGGAGAACTGCGCACCAGGGCGATGGAAACCGACTACAGCACCGCCATCGCCGCGATGCTGGCCGTCACGGTGTTGCTCACGGCCGGGGTGGTCTTTGTGCTGCGCCGACCCAATGATCTCAATGGCTGACTGCCGCTGAGCACTCGCTCGGGCTGTGGCTCTAGTGCAGGCCTTGAAGACATCCCCCAGCCAGGCTGCCGCTGGGGCCCCATGTCCCACGGGGTCATCGAAGCAGGGGCAGGGGCGGGCGCCATCCGTTGATGGACTCAGCTGGGTCATTCGGCCAACCCTGAAGACTTCCTGTGATCCCCGCGGGCGGGCCTTGTCACCCCACTGGCGGTGCCTACGGTCCGGCTTTGCACCAGATCTGGTGGAATCCTCCCAGCGCGCCACGGAGCGATCGTTCGCGGCCACGTTGGCTCCGCAGCATCGCCGTTGGCTGGCGGAACAGAGTGCCTGGTTGCTGCAGCAGGGGTGTTTCGACGCGCTCGAAGCCCTGGCCGCGGAATGGGATGACGACGGACGGGACGACGCCTGAGCTGATGGTTGTTGTTCAGGGGGCTGCCCCAGGGGCATCGCTGTTGTGCAGCCAACGGATGAGCGCTTTCTTGGGGTCCGATAGCTCTTCCAGGGAGCCGTAGAGCCAGTTCTGCCATCCCTGTTGCGGCAGACCGCTGAACACCATCAGGTTGAGCGGGTAGTCCTCCGAGTCGCTGCAGCGGCGGAAGTCGTCGCGAAACAGAAACACCGGCTTGCCCAGGGCAATGGCGGCCCCGAGTTCCAGCATCACCCCCTCATCGGGCGGAGTGCCATTCACGATCGCCAGCAGTGCATCGGCATCGCGCACGTCCTGGAGGTCTGCCTGGGCCACGCGCCAGGCCCAGCCCGGTTGGGCAAGATCCACCTGGCCGTTGCGGCTGAACGGTTCCCACACCTCCAGGTCCAGGGCCTCCAGGGCCGCAACGAAATCGGGCAGCAGCCGCTGCCGCCAATGGGCGGAGAAGCCGTAGGGGGAGGCCAGGTAGAGGGTGCGGCGCCTCACGTCCGCGACTCCCGGTACTGCTGTTCATCGGCCACCGCCTGGGCCCGGTTTTCCCAGGGGAACAGCAGCCACTCCTCTGAGGCCGTCACCTCCGCGGCATGCCACCAGTTCGGCTCGGCCTTGCTCACCCACACCGCCACATGGCAACCGGGCAGGTGCTGATAGGGGGCCAAGGTCTGTCCGCTTTCGTAGACGTCATCCACCACCAGGCAGTCTGGCCCTGGCTGCTCCAGCAAGGGCAGCGCGAGGCGATGGCTGAGGGCCACCGCCAACACCAGCCCGCCCCGAGGCACGCCGTAGATCCCGGTCAAACCAGGCACCTGGCGGGCCTGGTGCGCCAGACGCTCCACCGCCCGATCGAACTCCTGCCAGCTGAGGGTGCGCATCGACGGGCCGTTCGGGTCAGTTGGAGGGTGTCGCCGCCGGTGCTTGCACGTTCGGGCAGGTGGCGCCATTGAAGCGGCTGGCGATCCGCTGGCTTCCCACTTGGTACACCTTCTGGGCCTTGGCGCTGTCGCCGGATTGCACCGCGTCGTTGAGCTTGCTGGCGAAGCGCGCACAGGCCTGCGTGAGGTCGATCGCCTGGGCTGGGACTGGGGCCGCGGCGGCAGCGAGGCCGAGGCTGAGGGCTGTGAGGGGAGCGAGGAGGCGTGTCATGCGGGTTTACTCAGCTGAGGTACCAACGCACCACCGCTAGCACCTGGCCAGCGGGGCCATGGCCACTGATCAGCTCCCCCACGAGGGCTGCGGCGAAGCCGAGCATGGCCACACGGCCGTTGAGTTGTTCCACACCGCGCAGGGCATCGGTGTTCCAGGGGCGGCGTGTGGTGAGGCCTTCGCCGAAGCGCTCCACCGGTTCGTACTGGAAGGAAGGCTCGCTCAAGGGTTTGGAGGCACGTGCGCTGGAGCCTATGCGCCCTTCAGCCCAGAAGGTTGGTCTTGATCTGTTCGATTCGCGCTAGCAGGGCCGCCCGTTTTTGCTGGTGCAGGGCATTGCGGGCCAGGAATCGCAGGGCGGCGACCAATCCCACCAGTTGCAGCAGTTGGCCGAGCAAGGGCAATTCATTGATCGCCCCCAGCACCGCACCGGTGAGCTTGAGGCCCACGCCCGCCGCCACCGCCAGACCCAAGATCTGCAGGGCCGGCAGCAGCTGCTCCAGCGATGCCGACTGGAACACCCCCAACTGCTGGAGCAGTTCGCGGATGCCTCCGGGTTGGAAGCCGCTGGCACCGCTGCTGGCTGGGGTGGTGGAGGGGGCCTGCAGGGTGCCGGGTGCCTCCTGGCTGAGGCTTAAGCGCTGCGGCGCCAGCTTCGGCTCAACCGGTGGCTCGGCAGCAGGTGCGGCAGCGGCTTGGGCCGGCTCCGGCTGCAACTCAGCGGGATTCGCGTCTGCGGGATTCACCGGCGCCAGCCATGCCACACCCCATTCTCCCGTCCCTGTCCAGGGAGGCCGTCCAACGGGGCTCAGCGATGCTGGTGGGGATGTTGTGAAGCCCGGCCCCTGGCCACTGCCATCCCGCTGCTGCCTTGGGGGGGCCTGCTGTTGGCCGCGGCGGCGGCTCTGGGGTTAACGATCCTGGTCGTTGCTCTGGCACGGGTGTTCGCGCGGGCCCCGCGGCTGCAGGAAGCGGAGCTGGTGCCCGCGGCCTTGCCCCAGACCAGCCTCACGGTGGTGGTGCCGGCCTACAACGAAGCCGCCAACATCGGGCCCTGCCTCGCCAGCCTGCTGAGCAGCGAGCCCCCCTGCAGCGACTGGCGCGTGCTGGTGGTGGATGACCGCTCCACCGACGCCACCGCGGCCCTGGCCCAGGCCACGGCCGACGCCTGCCCGGCTTCCACAGCTCGGTTTGCGCTGCTGGATGCGGGGCCGCGGCCGGCCGGAGAGCGCTGGGTGGGCAAGAACTGGGCCTGTAGCCAGGCCATGGAGCAGGTGCAGAGCCCCTGGGTGTTGTTTGTGGATGCCGATGTGCGCCTGCAGCCGGCCACCCTGCGGCGGGCCCTGGCCCAGGCCTGCCAGGAACAGACCGATCTGCTCAGCCTGGCGCCGCGGTTGAGTTGCGGCTGTCTGGCGGAGTGGATGGTGCAGCCGATCATGGCCAGCCTGCTGGGGTTGGGCTTTCCGATCGAGGCCGCCAACGATCCGGCCAGTGCC
>JBEIQU010000189.1:0-3989 GCA_040376355.1 Prochloraceae cyanobacterium
GGCTTGGCTCCAGGCTGCGCGGCCATGGCATCACCGGCCTGATCGCTGTGGCCCCAGAGGCCAAAGGCATGCCCCAGCTCGTGCAGGGCAGTGGCCTGGATCCCGGTTGGGCCCTGCCCAGGACTGATCAGCACCTCCACCCGCGGCTCCAGCTGCAAAGGGCCGCCCCGCCGCACCTCCATCAGTTGCAACAGCGCACGGCCATGGCTGGCCCGGTTGTGCTGGATCGGGGGCCGCCGCCGTTGCACCAGCACCTGGGCCTGGTTGGGATCGTCCACCAGGGTGATCGGCAGCTGCCGCTGCCAGGTGGCCAGGGCCGCCAACACCGCCCGGTGCCAGCGCTCCTGCCAGATGCCGGTGGGTCCGCGGTCGGTGATCGGCTCCACCCAGACGCACCAGTGCTGGCGCCGCGGCCAGCCTGCGGGAGTTGGCTTGAGGGCATGGCTGTAGTCGTCTGGTACCGCTGGCTTGGAGGCCGCCGCCGGGGTGGCCTCCACCGGCATGCCCACGACGGCTGGGCTCGGCCGTTCCGAGGGGCGCCAGGGCCGTACCTCCGTGGCGATCCCGCAGGCCTGCGTCGCGGGGGGCAGATCCACGCGGTGATGCCGTCAGGCCGCCGGTAGGCCGACGCCGCGGGCCATCAGGGTGGCCAGCAGCGGCACCAGGGCGAAGCCCACCAGCTCGATGTTGAGGATCCAGGCCAGGCGGTTAGCCAGGGCCTCACTCACCTGGGGCAGTTCCCCCTTGCGCAGCGGGATGGCCCAGAGGATGTAGGTGACGGTGGGGTACAGCGACAGGCCCCCCACCCCCAGGTAGAGCCCCACCTTCCACCAAAACAGAGGGTTCTCCGTGTAGAAGTCGCTGCCCTGACCGAAGTAGAGCACCCGCAGGATGCCGCTCACCAGCAGGGCCAGGGCCGCCAGGCCATAGACCACATCGGTGATCACCATCAAGGTGGCGTCCTGTTTGTTGGGGTTGGGCTGGATCAGCCGGCGTTCCAGTACCAGGGCCCCGAAACACACCATGAAGCTGAGGTAGTGCACGTAGGCCACCCCTGCCCGGGGCAGCACGGCGGACACGTCAGCAAGCAGGGCCGCGGTTGCGGTCATGGCGGGTCGTCTGGGTGGATTGACCGTAGCGAGTGGTCCAACCGGTCGGCGTTGCCGGGAACACCCAGCTCGAAAGTGGAAGCAAAAGCGGTGATTGTGATGGCAATCTGCAGTTGCGAATAAATGCTGAATTCAGGAAGCAAAGGTGAAAGTTGGAAGCCTTTTGGTTGCTTTCCTTTTGGAGCGAAAAAGACCCTAGGTTCGAAACAGCGGCAAAGGAACAACATGGCTAGTTCGCTGAGTGCCTTCCTCGGGGAAATCGGGCGGCATCAGCTGCTCACGCCTGAGCAGGAATTGATGCTGGGCCGCAAGGTGCAAGCCATGGTGGTGCTGCACGAGCGCTGCACCATGGCTGGTGGTGTCGGTGACGCTTGCGACTACAACGACATCGAGAAGCGCACCATGCGCGTCGGTGAGCGGGCCAAGGATCAGATGATCACCGCCAACCTGCGCCTGGTGGTGAATTTGGCCAAGCGCTACCAGGGCAAGGGCCTGGATCTGTTGGACCTGATCCAGGAGGGCACCTTGGGGCTGACCCGGGCGGTGGAGAAATACGACCCCACCCGAGGCCATCGCTTCAGTACCTATGCCTATTGGTGGATTCGCCAGGGTTTGAACCGGGCCCTGTCCACCCAGAGCCGCACCATTCGCATCCCTGTGAATGTGAATGAAAAACTCACCCGCTTGCGGGCGGCCAAGGCGCGTTTGCTGCAGCACAACGGCATCCTGCCCAATTCCAAACAGTTGGCGGTGGCGTTGGATCTGCCTTTGGAGGAAGTGGAGGAGTTGCTGGGCTGTGAATTGCGCAGTGTCACCGTCAGCCTGCAGGGGGTAGTGAAATCGAAATCAGACCCCACCGAACTGGTGGATGTGCTGCCCAGCGATGAGTTGCCTCCGATGGAGCGCTGTGAGCTGGCGGAGCGCAATGCCGCCGTCTGGAAACTGTTGGATCAGTCGAACCTCACCCCCAAGGAGCGCACCGTGGTGATGCTGCGGTTCGGCCTCGATGGCAGCAACGAATGGCGCACCCTGGCGGAGGTGGCACGCCTGCTGGGTTGCAGCCGTGAGTACTGCCGCCAAGTGGTGCAGCGTGCCCTGCGCAAATTGCGCAAGGCCGGCATCCAGAGCGGCCTGGTGGAGGTGGGCTGACGCCGCAGCTCACCCGTTTTCGAGGAGGATGGCAGCAGGTCTCTGCCCCCCCTGCGGATGGTTGCTGATCCCATCGATGCTGAGGTGATTTCCAGCGCCGAGGTGGATGAGGGGGCCCTGCGGCGGCTGTTGCGTCGCGCCGGCCGCACCCTGGCCCGTCCGGCCCTGGAGTGCCTGGAGTTGCTGCTCGATCCCGCCACACCGCCGACGGTGAAGATCACCGTGTTGGCGGCCCTCACCTACCTGTTGGTGCCGCTGGATCTCATCCCTGACTTCATCCCTGCGGCGGGCTTCAGCGACGACCTTGTGGCCCTCACCGCCCTGCTGGGGCTGTGCGGCAGCCACATCACCCCGGCGATTCGGTTGCGCGCACAGCGCAAACTGGATGCCTGGTTCCCCCCCGGGCGCTGATGGCCACCCTCACCCCCGATCAACTCGAGGACCTGCAGGGCTTCATCAAGGATTGGCTGCGGCACACCGGCCGCACCCAGGCGGACCTGCGTCGGGCCCTGCGGGCCAGCTCGATTCGCATGCCGGTGCTGCTCGAGGAATTGCTGCGGGTGCACAACCGCGAGGGTCTGGCGGGGCTGGCCCAGCGCCTGTGCGACATCGAAGCCCTCTGGCAGGGGGAAGACGCCGGCGCCCCCAGCGAGGGGGCCCTGCCTCCTGCGCTCGACGATTCCTTCGGCCAGCTGGATTTGTTGTTGGAGGAAATCCGCCAGATCGCTCCGGAGTCGCCAAAGTAAGGGTGGTTCATTCCATCCCGACCTCCATGCGGCACCTGCGCATTTCCGCCTCGCCCGTTGGCTGGGGTGCCTCGGCGTTGCTGGCCGGCGCCGCCGTGATCGCTGCTTCGCCGTTGCCCGCGCTGGCCCAGGCGGGCAGTTACCTGCTCGGCCCCGGCAGCAATGTGGGGCCCTCCACGCGGGTGGTGCCAAAAAACTGTGTGACCGCCAAGGACGGCAGCATCACCTGCGATACCCAGGTGGTGAATCCACCGGGCGACACGCCGGCGAAGCCGATCTACGACCCGTTTAAGAACTGAGTCTTCGGACGGCCCCCGTGTTCAGCGATCAACGATTCCTGGGTGCCATCACGCGCTTTGAGCGCAGCCTGGCCAAGGTGCTCTCCACCCTGCTCACCGCCGTGTTGGTGGTGGCGTGCCTGCAGTTGGTGCTGGCCCTTGGCTTCGATCTGTTTGACCTCCGGGTCAACTGGACCGGCGAAGGCCTGATCCGCCTGCTGGATGAGGTGTTGGTGCTGCTGATTGCCCTGGAGGTGCTGCAGAACCTCACCGCCTACCTGCGCGACAACGTCGTACAGATCGAACTGGTGCTGGTCACGGCGCTGACGGCCGTCTCCCGGAAGTTGATCGTGATGCCGCCGGGTGTTCATAAGGATCCAGGCGACCTGTTCGGCCTGGGATTCGCCGCCGTGGCCCTGGCCGCCGCCTATTGGCTGGTGCGCCAGTCGCACGTCAAGCGCCGGCCGAGCAGAACAGTGCCAACCACAGGGTCCCCGGATCAGGATCCGTCGCCACGACGCGATGGCGCCGGTGGGGAGTGATCAACAGGCTGTCGCCAACACAGAGGTCGCGAACCTGGGCTTCATCGGCGAACTGCAGGCGGGCACTGCCCCGTAACACCAGCACCCATTCCAGCTCCGTTTGGTCGTACCAGAACCCCTCTGGGCTGCTGGCCAGGCAGGAGTGAATGCGCTCCAGCCGCCAAC